>CAZSGT010000351.1:0-3011 GCA_964606215.1 uncultured Lachnospiraceae bacterium | reverse complement strand
AGTATCGGGTTGTTAATCTTTAACAACCGGCAGTTCTCCGCACTTTCCTCCAACAGGTTGCCGTCCTCACCAATATACACCGACGTGGAGGTTACAATCTCCTCCCGGATGGCGTCAATGGGCGGATTGGTTACCTGTGCAAACAGCTGTCTGAAATAGTTAAATAATGGCTGCGCCTTCTTTGACAACACCGGAAGGGGACTGTCGCATCCCATGGCGCCGATGGGCTCTGCCCCATTCTTTGCCATAGGCAGAATGGAAGTCTTATAGTCCTCTAACGAATAGCCGAATGCCTTTTGCAGCTTGATAAGTTCCTCCTTCTCAAAGCCCGGCACGCGCATATTCGGGATGTGAAGCTCTTTTAAGCAGACCAGATTGCTGTTTAACCACTCACCGTAAGGGTGTCTGGATGCATATTCGTCCTTTAACACATCATCGTCAATGAGTTCTCCCTTAACGGTATCTACCAGCAGCATTTTTCCCGGACGCAGACGGTCTTTTTTTACGATTTTTTCCGGTGGTATATTAAATACGCCCACCTCGGAAGAAAGAATCAGCTGGTCATCGGAGGTAATATAATATCTGGACGGGCGGAGACCGTTGCGGTCAAGCACCGCACCCATTAAATCACCGTCACTGAACAGGATGGACGCTGGTCCGTCCCAGGGCTCCATCATAGTGGCATAATACTGGTAAAAATCCCGTTTTTTCTGGCTGATGCTCTTATCGTTTTCCCATGGCTCCGGAATGGTAATCATCACGGCAAGGGGCAGTTCCATACCACTCATAACCAGAAATTCCAGCGTGTTGTCCAGTCTGGCAGAATCAGAACCGTCCACATTTATCACCGGCAGTACCTTGTCAAAGTCGGAAGCCAGGTACGGTGTTTCCATATTCTCTTCTCTTGCCAGCATCTTGTCCGCATTGCCGATGATGGTGTTAATCTCACCATTATGTACAATAAAGCGGTTTGGATGGGCTCTTTGCCAGCTGGGGTTGGTGTTGGTGCTGAAGCGGGAATGCACCATGGCAATAGAAGACACATAGCTGGTATCCTGCAAATCACCAAAAAAGCTGCGCAGCTGTCCTGCCAGAAACATTCCCTTGTATACAATGGTACGGGAAGATAAGGATGGCACATAGGTATCTTCATTACTCTGCTCGAATACCTTGCGGACCACATATAACTTTCTGTCAAAGGGCAGACCCTTCTCCACATCATCCGGCTTTTTCACAAATCCCTGCATGATACAGGGCATGCATTCCAATGCTTTTTTGCCAAGAATATCCTGATGAATGGGGACTTCTCTCCATCCCAGAAATTCAATGCCCTCTTTTGCGGCAATGACTTCAAACATTTTCTTCGCCTGATTTTTCTTTAACTCATCCTGCGGGAAAAAGAACATACCGATACCGTACTCTCTTTCCTCTCCGATATCAAAGCCCAGGTTTTTGGTGGCTTTTTTAAAGAATTTATGGGATATCTGCAAAAGGATTCCCACACCGTCTCCGGTTTTTCCTTCCGCATCCTTACCAGCCCGGTGTTCCAGGCGCTCCACAATGTCTAACGCACCTGTCACCGTATCATGGGTCTTTTTTCCTTTAATATTTACAATTGCACCGATGCCGCAGTTGTCATGCTCAAATCTGGGGTCATACAATCCCCGTTTCTCATGGTCTACACAGCTTTTAGCATCTTTCTTACTCATGTGTAATCACCTTACCTTTCCGTTTATGCATCTCTGCGGAGCTTTTTTACGCTATAGGACGAACTTTCATATAGCGTAAAAAACAATGGGGTCAACAAATAAATTGTTGAACCCCATTGTTCCTCAATTGTTCCTATTATAGTATATAAATCCCTATCTGGCAATAGTCTTTTTTATTTTATGGTTCAAAAAAGACATAATGTCAATTTATACCGCCTGAAACATTCATCTCATCCAGAATTTTGATTTGGAAATTCTAACAAATTACGCTCTTATACCACGTCTGACAAACACGTTCCATCAGAAAGTTTCATATGTATTTTACAATACGCAGATACTTCTGGATTGTGTGTGACAAGTATAATGGTTTTTCCTGCTTCATTTACTTTTTGAAGAAATTCCATTGTCATGTGGCGGTTCTCCGAATCTAAAGAGCCAGTGGGCTCATCAGCGAGAATTAATGGAGGATTGTGTATCAATGCCCGTGCCAGAGCCACCCTCTGTTGTTGCCCGCCAGATAATTCCGATGGATATTTCCTGGAGATATCCTGTAACCCCAACTTTTCTAATATCTGACAGACTTTTTCTTTGCGCTCCTTCCCTGGACAGCCATTAGCCAGTAAAGGCAGCTCAATATTTTCCATCACATCATACTGCTGCATCAATTCAAAATGCTGGAATACAAACCCGATGTTTCTTTTCCGAAACTGTGCCAGCTGACTGGCGTTATATTTGCTGATATCGATTCCGTTTATAACAACTGTTCCATCTGTTGGTGGCAGCATACCTCCAATAATATTTAAAAGTGTAGTCTTTCCAGATGCAGATGGTCCCATAATATCTACCATATCCCCTGATTGCACATGAAAGGATATGTCCTGCAAAGCTCTGGTCTGTACGTCGCTTTTAGTATATATTTTTGAAACATGACTCAACTGTATCACTATTGCTACCCCCTTATTAATTCTATTGGATTCTGTTTTTTTAATATGCAGTATGCTGTATAGGAAAAGAAGATACAAAAGACTACAGCAAATAAAAACAAACCGGGCGTAATAAACGTATGCATATGTCTCATGTAACTGGTGTCTCCCATAGAGGATTTCATAATCAGCATGGTGCGCAGCTCATAAATAATGAAAAACGGCAGCAGAATACGAATCATATTTTCAAACAAAATAATACGAAAAATATCTTTGTACAAAACACCGAAAGAAAGCATAATTCCGTATGTATTTCTTTGTAATAAAACGGAAGTCATCACATTTGTTCCCACTGCCAGAAAAACAGATATTACCACAA
>CAZSGT010000350.1:0-3012 GCA_964606215.1 uncultured Lachnospiraceae bacterium | reverse complement strand
CACACCAATTTTCGTAGATGTGGAACCCGGATTGATAACTAAAATCTTGTAGCTCATGCTCATCCCTCTTTCTATCTTTTTTACAATAAGCTGACTTGCGAAGCATATCAGCGTTTGTTTAATTCTTCTGCAACCACCGCACCCAGAGCAATGGAATTCACCTTGGTCTCAAATGTATCAGAACGGGAAGTAAGAATAACCGGTGCCTTCGTTCCTGTGAGAATACATCCGTTCTTCGCCTCTGTGGTATGTACAATGGTTTTATATGTAAGGTTTCCTGCATGGATATCCGGGAATAAAATAATATCTGCATCCCCGACAATTTTTCTTCCCTCTGCGCCTTTGTGCTTTGCTGCCTCCGCATCAATGGCAAGGTCCATGGAAAGCGGTCCGTCAATAATACATCCGGTAATCTGACCTTCATCATTCATCTTGGTAAGCTCTGCCGCTTCCACCGTGGCCGGCATCTTGGGATTTACCACCTCTACCGCAGTAACTGGTGCAACCTTCGGGCACTCAATACCACATGCCTGGGCAACCTCCACGGTATTTGCAATAATGCCAATCTTATCCTCCAATGTTGGATAAGTAACAAACGCAACGTCAGTGAGATACAAAAGCCTGTCCACACCAGGAATTTCAAATACTGCCACATGGGAAAGCATTTTTCCAGTACGCAGACCAACCTCCTTATTCAGTACGCTCTTAAGGAAATTCTTTGTATCAATCAGCCCCTTCATATACATATCTGCCTTGCCGTCATGTACCAGGGAAACTGCTTTCAAAGAAGCCTCAATCATGTCCGGCTCATTGATAATCTCATAACCGGCCAAATCCATGTGAATCTCTTCTGCGATTTTGCGAATCTCCGCCTCATCACCGACTAAAATTGCATCGGCAATTCCACGCTCTTTCGCAGCCTTCACTGCCTCCAAAACAGCGGAATCCTGCGCCACTGCCACAGAAACCTTTTTCATTCCGCACTCTGAAACTTTGGATAATAAATCATCAAAACTCTTTGTCATAACGTCTCCTCTTTTCTATTATTTTCTATAAATTACATTTTTAACCTACCACCGTATATGATATCACCTTTATTTCTAAAGGTCAACGCCTTCTTCCTGCAGAAAGAACTCCTGAAAATACGGAAGTTCCAATGCCCACTCACAAAATGTATGCCACTCCTGCAGTTTATGGCTTCGTCTGGCATAATACATGGAAACTGCATTCTCATACGACATGGTGCATGTCCGCATCTGATGATAACTCTCCGGCAGCAGCTGAATCATGCTGTACCACAGCGTCTTATCCTTGGTCTCAAGATATCTCAGACGTATTTCCTCCAGAACCCGGACAACCTCCTCCATGGCCTTTTCTGCCTCCGGACACAGATGGTCCGTACTGAAATCTGCCATTTCAAATGGTTTACCGTGGATTTTGTGCATGGTGCTGGTGGAGTTGGCCACCGTACCCACCTTGTAAGTGTCATATTCTTTCCACCAGTAAATCGGCGCCGTGATATCCACGGAAATAAATATCTGGCGGATAAACTTGCGATGGTCGCTGCCAGCCTTACACAAACGCTTTGCCAGGGACAAATCATTTTCTCCAAGTATATATTCATGGGCGTCATTGTAATAGCTGTCACTGCGCTCCCAGCTGTTTAAAGGATTTCTCGCCCCGCGCATGGCATTTTCCAGATTTGCCACCGCTGTTCTTTCTAATGTAATCATGTTTTACCTCATTTCTGCATACACATGTATATGCCTTTTTCTACCATAAGCTGGCTCGCAGAGCGTGACAGCATTTGTGATAATATTGGCAACCGCAACGTGCGACGGCTTTTGCCTTCGCCGGTGCCTTACCCATCATAGAACCCCAGTATGATAATACCCACAATTGCCATGGCAATGACTATATACTGGGATTTCAACAATTTCTCTTTCAGTATCACTCTCGCCCACAGCAGGCTCACCATACAGTATGCCGAAATCATCGGCGCCGCCACAACGGCATTTGCGGCAATGGCGTAAACGTACCCGAACTGTCCCACTGTCTCACAGACTGCTGCCGCAATCTTGGGCTTTTCCCTGCGGATGAAAATCTTCTCTCCCCGAACCACACGGACATAGATAAACGAAACCACAGCCATGACAAGGAATGTCAGTTCGTAAGCGGTGTTTCCCGCATCCTCGGATAAATATTTATCAAGAATCAATCCGTCGGCGTAGGTGCCAAGGGCGTCCAGAATACAGTACATGATTGGCAGAAAGATTGCCCAGAAGCTGTGTGTATATTTTCCGTCCGGTTTTTCTCCCTTCTCCCTGCGCTCCGCATCGTCCTGCTTCTTTTCGATAAGGGCAAGAAGAAATACCGCAACGCATATCATAACAACTGCAACCGCCTGAGGCAGCACCATAGTCTCTTTCATAAGTATCAAAAACATTATACAAGCCACGGCGCCAGAAGAATTACAGATTGGCGAGGAAACCGACAACATGATATACCGCAGTCCCACATACCCCAGGGTCATGGAGGCAATATAGAAAAAGGATGCCGGAAGATATGTAATCATGTCCTGGGGCTTGAAATCCGACCCCGTACACAGATTGACGATTGCATGGATTCCCATGATAGTTCCCACTGCTATCACCATTTTCCAGTGACTGTATTTATCATCGGATTTAGACCCCATCTTGGAAAACAAATCCGAACCGCTCCAAAACAACAGTGCCATTAACGCATAAATAAACCACATGGTACCTTATTGCCGGTCCTCCGGCATTTCCTCCTCTTCAAATTCCAACACCACATAATATCCTCTATCATTGTGGCGGATGTCCTTCACCACGCCTTCCCTTGCCATTATCCTCTCGTTTACTTTATAACAGCCGGACATGGCTATGGCGGGCTGAATCATATAACTGTAATTCAGGGCTGTCTTTTTCTCTGTAACCGGAACGGTCTGGCCAATCTCCACCAGCCCTGGCCGCTCCATCTTAAACTCCATGG
>CAZSGT010000349.1:0-3023 GCA_964606215.1 uncultured Lachnospiraceae bacterium | reverse complement strand
TTCGTTACTGCGGTTGCCAATCATCTCCAGGGAATAGTCCAAGAGCTGGCAGGTATCATTTAACATCTCCTGAAGTTCTTCTTTGGCGGCATCGGAAAACTCTAAATCCTTATCCAGCACAGTGGCAAGTATCTCCGTGATGTTCACTGCATGATCGCCAATTCGCTCAATATCATTCACAACGTGGAACAAACCGCCAAGCAGCTTGCGGTCAGCCACTGGCAGGGAAATCTGGTTTACACGGACCAGATAATTGGTAATCTCCGTATTCAAATAATCCAAGGTCTCTTCTGTATTATATATATCATTTACCTGACTGTTATCTTTCTTTAGCAGACTTTCCATGGCAAGCTCCAGGTTTCCTCTGGCAATATTTCCCATACGGACAATCTCACATACGGACTGGGGAACTGCTGTAGCCGGGCTGAAAATCATATGTTCGCCGATATACTGCAAAGACTTGTCCGCCGTCTCCCGTTCCGCATCCCCATCATCCCCGGGAATCAGCCAGTAGGTCATCTTTACCAGCAGACCGCCCAGCGGGAAGAACACAATCACCTGGAAAATCTTAAACAGGGAGTGGGTATTTGCCACATCTTTGGCAATTGCCTTGGCGGAATCCATGGATTCCGGAGTAATTGCCGTAATGACTTTCTCCAGCCAGTCCGCACCAAATGTTAATATTACAAACATCAAAACCGAACCCAGTATATTAAACAAAAAGTGAATCATTGCGGCGCGTTTTGCATTTTTGTTGCCGGAAAAGCTGGTAAGCACTGCAGAAACACAAGCGCCAATGTTACATCCAAGCACGATGTAAAATACCCGGTCCAAAGGCACCACACCCTGGGACGCCAACAGGATTAAAATACCCACTGTCGCAGAGGAACTCTGCAAAATGGCGGTGGCAATAAATCCCATGAACACAGCAAGAAATGGGTTTTGAAGTGAACCCATGACACGAATCACATCTGCGGAATCCTTTAATTCCTGCACCGCAGATTTCATTGTATTCATACCCAGGAATAAAATACCGAAGCCGGCAATGACCTCTCCCACTTTCTTGACGGTGGGATTTTTTAAAAACATTACCATAATGACGCCAGCGAGAAGGAATACGGGGGCAATCTGTGCCAAATCCAGCGCCACCAGCTGTCCGGTAATGGTTGTACCAATATTCGCACCGAAGATAATGCCTACTGCCTGCATCAGGGACATCAGTCCTGCATTTACAAAACTGACCACCATGACCGTAGCCGCATTGGAAGACTGAATAATACCTGTAAAGATAATGCCTACAAGAAGACCCAGAAACCGGTTTTTGGTACATCGTTCAAGGATATCCCTCATCTTGTCACCTGCCACCTTCTGCAGTCCGTCACTCATACATTTCATTCCATACAAAAACATTCCCAACCCAGCCATGGTATTTAATATGATAACTTTATAATCCATATCTGCACCTTTCTTACATCCTTCACATTTGTAAATCACGAGCGCCGCACCTTGTGTGGCAGTCCGGACCAGCGGGCATGTAAGCGGCAACTTCCTCTCGTGCAAAGCCGCATTCCCGCAGAACTTTTCATCACATAAACACTACATAATGCATTATACAATTCTTTTAGGTACAAACGCAAGTCCTTTTCTGTTTTCTTTTTGACGCCATTGTGATACTATTATTACAACGATGATAAAAAGGAGAGTTAAGGATATGAAAAAACGAATTCTTGCGTATCTTGCCAGAATGGATGCCCTGATAAAGGAGGATGCACCGGACACTGACTGGCAGGCGGTTCTGGAAGAACATCTCACCCAGATTGCATTCTTTCAGCATGAACGCCTGATTCATCTCATTGTGACGGTAGCCTTTGCCATTGTCACCTTTATGGTTATGCTGACCATGACCATAACCTTTTCCTTCTGGCTTGCCATCCTGTTAATACCCTTGATTATCCTTCTTGCACCCTACATAAGCCACTATTATCTTCTGGAAAATGGGGTGCAGAAGATGTATGAACAGTATGACGCCATGCTAACCCATATTAGAGGGTAGCAAAATACGATTCGGCAGTCTCTTTGTCCCTGGCCATCTGCCTGGTCAGGCTTTGCAGGCTGTCGAATTTTTGCTCTGGGCGTATATATTTTAAAAACGAAACGCAGATTTCTTCTCCATAAAAATCTTCAAAGGTCCCAAACAGGTTTGTCTCCACGCCAATTCCGTATCCGTCCCCAACGGTGGGCTTTACCCCCACATTCGTAATGCCAGGTTCCTGTTTTCCGTGCAGTGTTGTCACCGTGGCATAAACGCCGGAAGGCGGCAGCAATTTTTTCGGTCCTGGTATAATATTTGCCGTTGGCATGGAAAACGTGGCCCGTCCGATGTGATTGCCGTGAACCACCGTTCCTTTCAGAAAATACGGACTTCCAAGCAGGGCATTTGCCCGCTCCATCTCCCCGCTTTTTAATAACTGGCGGATTCCCGTACTGCTGATAACCTGTCCGTTTTCTCTCAATTTATCTACCACCACAAGTTCGTATCCATATACCTGGCTGTACTGCCTCAGCATATCCACATCTCCCTGTCTTCCCTTTCCAAAACGAAAATCCGACCCCACAACAATCCGTTTTGCATGAAGTTTTCCTATTAAAACCTGGGAAATGAAATTTTTTGCCGTCATTTTTAATGTTTCTTTTGTAAAGGGATAGGAAATCATCACATCTAATCCCAGCTCTTCCAAAAGAATCCGTTTTTCCTCTTCTGTATATATCATCCGGGCATGTTCTGGCGTCAGAAGGGTGTTTGGATGGACAGAAAAGGTAAATACCACAGATGTCAACCCTTCTCGTTTGCTGCTTTTTTTTATCTCCTCCATCAAAAGCCGGTGGCCTCTGTGGACACCGTCAAACTTCCCCAGTGACACTGCGGTATTTCCCATTGTAAATGTATCTTGTGAAATGTATTCCATAAAAATCCTCTCAAACTCCGGGCAACACCCGTTAGCGAGCCCTTCTGGGTTCATGAG
>CAZSGT010000348.1:0-3026 GCA_964606215.1 uncultured Lachnospiraceae bacterium | reverse complement strand
CCCTATAGTCTTCTTCGCATATATTGCGGGAGGCATCATACCCATTCAGCCAGCTTCGTATCGTACTGGTTTCCCATGTGACACCGTACCTGTCATCACTGGTAATGGACTTAAACGGCCGGCAGACCAGGTTTTGGTCTGACAGAAGAAATACATCATCACCGTCTACGGACAGAACCCTCCACTTAATCGGTTCTTTTTCGTCCTCTTTATTAGGGGTGCCGTCTTTGTTCGTATCATTTTGCCAATAATGTCCAAAATAGATACAGTCCCAGGTTGAGACGGAGCCGTTCCAGACCGGGTTACTTAATCCGTAGCCAGGCAGCCTTGCCGTATCCTGTTGTGCGGAAATGTCTTGAGACAGCAGAACTTCCGACATAAGAATACATACCAGTAGCATTGCCAATAATTTTTTTGGTTTATGGTTGTGCGTAGTTTTCATAATGCGGACCTTCCTTTCTATTCTGTCAAGCCTGAAATTCAAATTTTTAAAGATGACTTTCTGCCTGCGATAAAGCATTTATTGTAGAATTCATTGTTTGGGTTGCACTTTTGTCTTTTTGTTTTTTATTATATTCACTCTTACAGAGATAGTCAAGCGGTGCACAACAAACGCTGCCACGCTTCCGCGAGCCAGCTTATTGTAACAAAAGCGCAAACCAAACGGCTTGCGCTTTTGTTTTCTCTAAAACCACTTTTATTTTTTTCCAAAACGTTTTTTCTTTTTGCCGCCTTTGTCGTCGGTATGGTCCGCAGAGGGGTTTCCATCATCCTCTCCCACGCTTCCACCCATGGCTTCATCAAAGGCTTCCAATGCCTTTTTCTGCTCACTGTTAAGCTTCGTTGGCACCTGCACTACCAAGGTGACATAATGGTCTCCCCGTACCTGCTTATTTCGAAGGGACGGTACACCCTTTCCCCTGAGCCGGACTCTGGTGTCGGTCTGGGTTCCTGGCTTAACCGTATAAATCACTTCACCGTCCACCGTCTTTATGCGCACATCACTTCCCAATGCCGCCTGTGCAAAGGTAATGGGGGCACTGGAATAAATATCCATATTCTGTCTCTGAAACAGCGGATGCCTGTTGACAGAAACCTCCACCAGCAAATCACCCCTGGGACCACCGTTTATTCCCGGCTCTCCTTTATCCCGGATGCGGACACACTGTCCATCGTCGATACCTGCCGGAATGGTAACCTGAATCTTTTTGCGGTTGCTGATATATCCGGCTCCCGAACAATCCGGGCACTTTTCTTTGATAATCTTTCCAGTGCCCCGGCAGTCCGGACAGGTCTGGACATTTTGTACCATGCCAAACAAAGACTGCTGTGCAAATACAACCTGGCCTTTTCCACCACATTTACTACAGGTCTCCGGAGTCGTTCCCGGCTTTGCACCGGAACCATTACAGGTGGTACAGGTATCCTTCAGCGTCAGATTCAGCTCTTTTTCCACGCCAAAACATGCCTCTTCAAAGGTAATCCGCACACCAGCACGGACATTCTGTCCCTTCATGGGACCATTGTTTGCCCGGCTGCGGCTCCTGCCACCAAATAAATCCCCGAAAATATCTCCAAAGATATCTCCCATATCCATGCTGTTAAAGTCAAATCCACCGAAACCGCCGGCTCCACCGCCACCCTCAAAGGCAGCGTGGCCAAACTGGTCATATTGCTGGCGTTTTTGCTCATCACTAAGTACCGCATACGCTTCCGAAGCTTCTTTAAACTTTACCTCTGCCTCCTTATCACCCGGATTCATATCCGGATGATATTTCTTTGCCAGCTTACGGTATGCTTTTTTAATTTCGTCATCGGAAGCCTTTTTGCTCACTCCAAGAACTTCATAATAATCTCGCTTATCAGCCATATTTCTATACCTCTCGGTAATCTCCGTCTACTACGTCATCATCTGCGCCTGTATCTGCTGTGGCACCGCCGTCCATACCACCCATGCCGCTCATATCCGGACCCTGTCCTGCTGCAGCACCAGACTGCTCATATACTTTCTGGAACAATGCCTGTGCGCTGGTCATAAGCTTTTCCTTTGCTGCCTTGATGGCATCCACATCACTGTCTGACATATCTTCCGGAGTGCTCTTTTCTACTAACTCCTTTAACGCTGCCAGGTCTGCCTCTACCGCAGATTTGTCTGCCGCATCAATCTTATCGCCCACTTCCTCTAGTGCCTTCTCCGTCTGGAATACCATGGAGTCTGCCTCATTGCGGGCATCAATTGCTTCCTTGCGTTTCTTATCCTGTGCCTCATATTCTGCAGCTTCTTTTACTGCCTTATCAATATCATCGTCAGACAGGTTGGAGCCTGCAGTAATGGTAATATGCTGCTCTTTGCCGGTACCCAGATCCTTTGCGGATACGTTTACGATACCATTGGCATCAATATCAAAGGTAACCTCTATCTGTGGAACACCGCGTCTAGCCGGTGGGATACCATCTAAACGGAACTGTCCGAGAGACTTGTTGTCTCTTGCAAACTGACGCTCACCCTGTACCACATTGATATCTACTGCGCTCTGATTATCTGCCGCTGTGGAGAAAATCTGGCTCTTCTTAGTAGGAATCGTGGTATTTCTCTCGATCAGTCTGGTAGCCACGCCTCCCTGTGTCTCAATGGAAAGAGAAAGCGGTGTAACATCCAGGAGAAGGATGTCGCCTGCACCGGCATCTCCGGCAAGCTTACCACCCTGTACGGAGGCACCAAGTGCCACACACTCATCCGGGTTCAATGTCTTGCTTGGATCATGTCCGGTCAACTGTTTTACTTTATCCTGTACAGCCGGAATACGTGTAGAACCACCAACCAGCAATACCTTTCCAAGCTCAGAAGAAGTAATGCCAGCATCACGGAGTGCATTCTGCACAGGTGCTGCGGTTCTCTCTACCAAATCATGTGTCAGCTCATCAAACTTTGCACGGGTCAGATTCATGTCAAAGTGAAGGGGTCCACTTTCATTCATACTGATAAATGGCAGGTTGATGTTGCTGGTCGTTGCAGAAGAAAGCTC
>CAZSGT010000347.1:0-3030 GCA_964606215.1 uncultured Lachnospiraceae bacterium | reverse complement strand
GTGCTTTTGATCTCGTTGCTATCTTTGTTCATTTGAAACCTCCTTTTATTTTGTAACACGGTGTCAAACCATTTTCATTATATCTGGAGGTTTCTTCTTTTGCAACCCTTTTTACTTTTGGGCTTGCTTATAGCTCGCCCGATTTGATTTTACTGAAGCGTTTTTCTGCTCCCCCGGTAGAACTGGGGGGTTATTTGGTCACCCCCAAAAAAGAGCCTGAAAACAAACGTTTCAGGCTCCCTGTGTGGTTACACTACAAAATTGCAATTCAGATTAAAAGATGAATTTAAATTCTACACAGTGTTTCTTTGGCATAATCCCCACCTTTCAATGTAATAACTATCAAAGGGTTCGACTTTTATAAGGACACGACAAACAGAATCAGCCATTTCAACGTGTTTTTTGATGCGGAAACCAATCGAATCACATCGGTTTCATGGATTCCCTACAATAGAAAACTATCGGAAGCCTTGATCTATCCGATCAAGGTTATTTCTGAATCAACGCAGATCTCGGAAGAGGTCTATGAGTTTACACTGATTGAGCTTGACAAGTACTATAACGGCTCATCAGGAGTATTATGATGAAGTCTCAAAGACATGGATAAGTGCGACAGCAACCAAAGATGCATACCATACACCATTCTTATATCCGGTGAATCAGAAATCCCCTCAATCAGGCTCTCAGGAAAGCTGGACATTGAAATAAACGGTGAGAGAGAGTTGTTGCGAAAAATCAAGGTATATTACAAAGATGAAACCGATGAATATCTCCTGCAATCGGATTTTAATGGTTTGATAGGCGATCTTAACGACCTGCTTACGGACTGAGAGTGGTATGTTATATTCAGCGCTGAATGGCGTGATGACTACGTTTCAGATGAGTATATTTATAATCGCCACTGTAACGAGTATCTCTTTAAGCTTATTATAGAATGAGTTCGATCACTTATAAATAACAAAACACATAGCCACTTTTTCTTTGACATCCAAACGCACAAAGAAAAAGTGGCTACTATATTTTTTATTTCTGTTGGTCGATTTTTTTATGTTTCAACAAGTCTTACCGAAACAAATTATAACTCTGTTCCAGCAGGAAAGGAGGCATACAATCATAATGTAATATCCGCAAATCTCGGACAATGGTCGGAAGCCAAGCACGCTTCACGGTCAGTAACCGTGATATACGCGGAAACATGCACTTTATTTGCACTTCCCTGTTTCAACCACATATAATCGATTGCTCCCCTGGAATTTTCCTCCGGAACCGGGCAGGTGACATATTCCCACTTTGTTTCATCATAAGTAGCATATCCTTTGAGACCACTCCATTCATCTGTTTTTTTCGCGATCTCATACATCCATTGCAGATCACCGTCCCGCAGTATCCGGAAAGGATCGCTGTCATAACGGCAGTTGAGATCGCCCCCCATGATGACAGACAAACTTTTGTAATCGTTGCTATGAAGTTGACAGATTTCGTTGATCTTGTTTAACAACTGTTTGGCGTTGGCAACTCTGGTGGCGTTGGCAACCCCAGATTCCAAAGTCGGGTCGCTCCACATGAAGTGTGTACAAATGGCAACAAAACATTTGGATGTCTGTAAATCCTCAAACACCGCCCATGTCAGTGACTTGGAATTCACATCGTTGGGACCGTCGTAAAGCAAATACCCCTTATCCAATACATTCAAACGGTCCGGTCGGTAGAACAGCGGCGTGAAGTTGATCCGGTTCCCTTTTTTATCGACTTCGGTATGCCAAACATCCACGCTCACATATCCCGTTTCCTCCAACATGATGGTCATATCCCGATGAAATGCAGGGCTGTATTCCTGCATCCCCAGAACATCGGGTGCGTAGCGTTTGATCAACTCCGTCTCCATACGCTGACGCAACAGAATCGGGCCACTGTTCAAATGCGGCTGATTTTTCTTATCCGGATACCATTTATATCCGTAGATATTATAAAACATGATGCGCAATTCTCCGGTCTTGTTTCCGATAAATTCGGATGATGCGCCGATTCCATTTTGATGTTCCAGGTTTTCTTCCATTTGACTTGCTCCAGAAAGTTTTATTTCGTCATAAAATGCTGATAATACTTTGCAAGGATTTTTTCAAAATGCGTCATGGCAATTTTCATGCGCTCCAGGTTCAGATGGCTGATATCGGATGGCTTCAGACAGTACTTCGCTCTGAAATTCGCATCTGTCATATCAATACCCGAGATCTCAGGCTCACAGGCGCGGATGCAGTAAACGCCCTGTGCCTTTGCCACTGCCTCCATCGCGTCAGCATAATCTTTGTAGGTCAGCTTGTAGGTTTTACCTTCATAAGTCACATTCTTCGAACCGGTGAAATTCCATGGAGTGAAACAAACGATCATGGCATTCGGATACATTTCCTGCAGTCCGTCGATAATGACGTTCAGCGCGCCGGAATATGTTTTTGTATCGGTGCTGTTCACATCGCCAATCGGCACGCTTTGATTATAATCGTTTCTGCCACCCTCTACCAAAATGATGTCAACGTTCTTTTCGGTCATCTTTTGGTATCTTTCGCACATAGGATGATTTCCGGAAACAAGATTGGAAACAGTGGAACCGTTGATGCCGTAGTTATTCATTTGCGCGCCGTATTTTTGCGCCAGGAGATTCAGCCATATATATTCCTTCTCCAATGTCTGACCCCCAAAATAACTGTCACCGATAGCGCTGATGTTCAGTCCCTGCAAAATTTCTCCGTAAAAATCTGCTTTGCTGTCCTCTATCCATTTTTTCAGAGCAAATTTTCCGGCGGCAGTTCCCTCAGCTCCGGTATAAACCGCTTTCACTTCCGGATATGCGGATGGCGTAAAGGAGCCGGTTTGCCCGGAACGGTAGCACAAACGCAACGCTTCATTGTCCAGCGATGTGGTATAAGAATAAGTAACCACACCGTTCTTGTAAGAGACTAAAACATCCGAAGTCGTTGTATTCACGCAGGCGTAATTCGCACCGTTCAAATCCAACACCCAGTCATCCCCCTC
>CAZSGT010000346.1:0-3041 GCA_964606215.1 uncultured Lachnospiraceae bacterium | reverse complement strand
GTACGGCAGTCATGCGGCTGTGGATGATTTGACCTTTACTGTGGAAGAGGGAAAGATTGTAGGTTTCCTGGGACCCAACGGTGCAGGCAAATCTACCACCATGAATATGATTACCGGCTACATTGCAGCTACGCAGGGTGAGATTCTGATTAATGGAATCAGCATGAGTGATGAACCGGAGAAGGCGAAGGCGCACATTGGTTATCTGCCGGAGCTTCCACCCCTGTATCCGGATATGAGGGTCAGAGAGTATCTGCAGTTCGTTGCACAGTTAAAGAAAGTAAAACGTGCAGAGAGAGAAAAACATATAGAGACAATTATGAAACAGGTGAAAATCACCGATGTTTCGGAGCGTTTGATTAAGCATCTGTCAAAGGGTTATAAGCAGCGTGTGGGACTGGCGGGAGCCATGGTTGGCGAGCCGAAAATTTTGATTTTGGATGAGCCTACGGTGGGACTGGACCCGCTGCAGATTATCGAGATACGTGAACTAATTAAGGATTTGAGTAAGAAACATACCGTTTTGCTCAGTTCCCATATCATGCAGGAAATCAGTGCCGTGTGTGATGAGATTATGATTATCAACAACGGAAAGATGATTGCCAGGGATACGCCGGAGGGCATCACCAGCAAGCTGGCACATTCCACTGGACTGCATCTGCTTATGAAAGCGTCCAGGGAGCGGGCAAAATCTGCCCTTCGCACCATTTCCGGCATTAAGGACGTCAAATATGACGAACAGGTGGAAGAGGGCATGACTGGAATGACGTTGTATACCACCCAGGGACAGGATATCAGAGAGCAGGTATTTTATACACTGGCAAATCACGATATTCCTCTTTATGAGATGGTTCTTGAGCAGGTGACGCTGGAGGAGGCATTCCTGCGTCTGACCCAGGGCGGCAGCAAACAGCACGGCGGAAAGAAGCCGAAGAAGGAAAAGAAAGAAAAAGAGGATGAGAAGGAATTGGAAGAGGAGGTAGCGGAAGATGCTGGCGATTTATAAAAAAGAAATCTGTGCCTATTTTAACTCTATGGTTGGATGCGTATTTCTTGCATTTTTCCTTGCAATTATCGGTATTTATACATGGGCATATAATTTTGCAGGAGGAATGGGAAATTTTGAAGTGACGTTAAATAGTGTGGCGTTTCTGTTTGTGATTTTGATTCCGATTCTTACCATGCGTATTGTGGCGGAGGAGAACCGGCAGAAAACAGACCAGCTGTTATATACGGCTCCTATATCCATTGGAAAGATTATTCTGGGGAAATATCTTGCAGTGCTTACCCTGTTTTTGATTGGCTGTGCAGTGATTTCCGTGTATCCGTTGATTCTTTCCAGGTATGGTGAGGTCAGGCTTGGATTGGCGTATGGAGGAATCATCGGTTTTATTTTGCTGGGAGCGGCGTACATTGCCATCGGCATGTTTATCTCCTCATTAACGGAAAGTCAGGTGATCTCTGCAGTAGTATCCTTTCTGGTTTTGTTGCTGACATATCTGATTGGCGGTATTTCAACCATGTTTCCGGCAGTGGATACGGCGCAGTGGATAATTTTGGCACTTGTATTTTTATTAATTGTATTTGTGTTTTATTATATGATGCGCAATATTATTGTGGTGGGAATCATCGGTGTGATTGGCGAGGGCGCCATGCTTGCCTTGTATCTGGCAAAGCCGTCTGCATACGAGGGATTGGTGCCTAAGATTTGTGAATGGCTGGCGATTTCTGGTAAATTCCAGAATTTTGCCATGGGTATTATTGATTATTCAGCGGTTATCTATTATTTGAGCATCGTATTTCTCTTTATTTTCCTGACGATACAGATTATCAGGAAAAAGAGGTTCAACTAGGAAAGGAGGAGAAAAACGTGAGCAATAAAAAAATAAAACAATCTTTTACGAACCAAAGCTTTAAGACTGGTGCATACAGCTCTGTGGTAACTGTGATTGTCATTGCCATTATTATTCTGGTAAATCTGGTGGCGTCGAAGATGAATTTAAGCACGGACATCAGTTCCGGCAGCTTGTATTCGGTTTCCGATGAGGCAAAGGAAATACTGAAAAATGCCGGTGCAAATATTACCATTTACTATATGGTAGAGGACGGACAAGAAGATGATTATATAGAAAAGGCGTTGAAGCCATTTGAACACATTTCAGATAAAGTGAAAGTGGAGAAGAAAAATCCGGTATTATATCCGACGTTTGCTACAGAATATACGGATGAAGCCGTGTCACAAAATGATGTCATTGTGGTAAACGAGGATTCCGGCAGGGGAAAATATATTTCCAATCTGGATTTGCATGTGGCAGAGGGAGATGCTTATAATGGCTATTCTTATTCTTTGGATGTGGAGGGACAGGTTATTTCCGCAGTGCAGTATGTGACCTCTGCAAAACTGACAAAAATGTACGTGGTTGAAAACCGACAAGGAAATAGCAAAGCAAATTTTGCCTGGCGTAAAAGAAAAATTATCAAGCCTTTCAACTTGGGACGAAACGACGATACACGACGCGCTTATAGGTTTGGTCGGTGAGTTGGGCGTTAAAAACGGAATAGTCCTTTGGCCGACGCGCGTTGCGCTTTCGGGCAAAGCAAGCACCCCCGGCGGTGCGACGGAACTTGCCGATTTACTCGGCAAGCAAGAAACTTTAAGACGCCTTGATTTTTCTTTAAGCCTATTGAGCAAATAAAAAAGTTTTTATAAAAAAACAACCCCTTTGGGCTTTGCCCAAAGGGGTGCGGTTCGGTTTTGTAATTGAAAGTAAGGCTAAAAAAATTTTACCGTTTTTATTAAACTCGGCGTGGCGGATTATACCCGTTTGTAATAGATAAACCCGCCGTGTCTTGTAGTGGTGTCGTGCCAAAGTTTCAAGTCCATAGCAAAACTTTCGTCGCCGTCAAAAATTTCGGTTTCGTTCGTTTGGTCGTCAAAGGCAACGATTGTTACCCAGTGCCACCTTTCCAACTTTTCTATATTGCCGTTGGACAAGTTCAAAAAAGCAAGCGGGCTGTTTTGCAAAAGACCTGTCTTTACA
>CAZSGT010000345.1:0-3061 GCA_964606215.1 uncultured Lachnospiraceae bacterium | reverse complement strand
AAAGACAGCGAGTATAATTACTACAAGTTTTCTGTTGCCGAATCTGGTATGGTAAAGGTATATGTTGACTTTATAAATACAAATGGTAAGAGAAAAGATGGCAATATGGAAATTACCCTTCTTAAAGGAAATAAATCCAAAACTTTCTCTTCTCCTGCAACTTACAATGCCAGCAAATATGCTGCTTACCAGGTTAATGATGGTAACTTCTGCCTGCAGATAAAAAGCTCCTATCCACTTTACCGCATCCGCGCAGACTTTACGCCCAGCGGCAACGTAACCTACAAAAAGAAGAAAAAAGAGGCTGTCAATCTGGAATTTGGCCAGGCTTACAAGGGATTTATCGCAATCACTGCGACGAATTATACGGTAGACAACAATGAATTTAAATACTACAAGGTTACTATTGCCAAGGATCGTCCTCTGTACCTGACTTTAACAGGAGATGTAACAAGCGGTGGTGAAATCGTATTTAAAATCACCAGTACCAACACCAACCAGGCGCGATACATCCGTATGTCCGGTAATGGCGTGAACCAGAAAGTTACTCTCAAGTTAGATGGCAAAACCACCCTTCCAAAGGGTACTTACTATATTGGCATATCAAAGTCTGTCCCCAATACTTCCGGTGGATATACCTTGAAGGTTACCCGATAGTCTTCCGATTTTGATTTAATCATAATGATTCCGTTTCGGATGTCAAAAGGAATTTTGGCATCCGAAATTTGCGCACAGGCAAAGCGAAAAGAATCGTCGAGCTTGCTGAGGTCTGTGCAAAGGCATTTTAAAAGAAAGGCACATTATCATGGATATCAAATATATAAATACCATTTCCGTAAAAGATTACAACGACTTGCGAAAGAGTGTGGACTGGATTCAGATTACAGAACGCCGGGCACAGACTGCGTTGCAGAACGCATTTTACCTGTGTGTTGCCGTGGATGGGGATACACCGGTGGGCATGGCACGTATTGTCAGTGACGGCGGCTACACCTACTTTATCACCGATGTGATTGTACGCCCGGAGTACCAGGGCAATAAAATCGGCACTGGCTTAATTTCCCGCTTGATGGACTATATTGAAAAAGATGTTATGGAAGGGGAGACCGTCATGGTAAGTCTTATGTCTGCCTATGAAAGAGAACCTTTCTATGAAAAATTCGGATTTATGAAACGACCTTTTGGCAATCACGGTTCTGGTATGTCACGCTGGGTAAAACATTAGTTTTACCCGGTTTTTATTTTTTAAATATCTTTTTCTTCTTAAAAAATACAAACTCTCCTATGACAACGATTGTACACAGGGCAATAATAATAAAATACCCGTAGGGACTTTTCAGTTCCGGCATATTGACAAAGTTCATGCCATACCACCCGGCAATCAATGTCAAGGGTAAAAAAATTGTGGTTACCACTGTGAGCATCCGCATGGTATCATTTTGCTGGATATCCATCTGCTGCTGATGCAGTTCCCTTATCTGGGAAACATATTCCCGAAGCATCTGCGCCTGATTATATAACCGGTCTACCCGCTTTCCAAAGCTGCGAAACAAGATCATCTCTTCTTCTGAAAAGAAACCTGTATAATTTTCTGCCAGCACCTGGGACACATCTGCCAGCTGCTGATAATAAAAACTAAGTCCAAGTAAAAGCTTACGATAATGAAGTATTACCGGTGTCACATCTGCATCCCACGTTTTCTCCAGCATCTCTTCTTCCATATGGTAAACGGTAGCCTCAATATTTTGCAGGCTCTCCATATCATCCTTGATAAAATATTCCAGCATACGATGAAAAAAACCGGCAACACTGCCGGATGTACCATCCTCTATCTCGTCTAATATTCCTTTTACACTCTCTATATGTCCGGCGTCATCCACAAACACTAACGCATCCCTATTCATGTAATATCCCATGGAAATTCTCGACTGTCTGAACACATTCCCCTTGGGTACAAGCAATGTCCCCACCACACAATCATGGAACAGCTCCGCCTTGGAAAAATGGATTCGGTGCCCTCTTATATTTTTGTCCAGCTTGGAAAAAAAAGGAATATCCTCTCCATATTCTAATGCCTCTTCTGTCGTTAACAAAACTACCTTCCCATACTTTAATGTCCACTCCATGTTATCACTCCAAAAATGCTAATTTGCTTTTTTCAATGTTACACTGACAAATTCCGCACGGTTTCCTATGCGCAGAGGGATTCCAGTCCAACCCAGCCCTGCACTGACCACCATCGTAGTATCTTTATCTGTGTATGTACCATGGGTATACTCTGGAAACAATCCCTGATTGGGAGCATATACAGCTCCCACGAAAGGAAGCTTCCACTGCCCGCCATGGGCATGACCGCTAAACACAAGAGGATATCCCTGCGCTACATAATCTGTAAACTTCTCCGGTCTGTGAGACAACAGAAACTGAAATTTCTCCGACTCACGAAGGTTTTCAAGTACCTGTACAAAGTTTCTACCCTGTCCATCCGGCGTAGTGGAAAAATCTGAATCCATAACTCCTGTCAGCACCAGCTCCTGTCCGTCCTTTACTATAACTGTACTCATATCTTCTAATAAAATTGCCCCCGCCCCTTTTATATCTTCTCTCTGAACCTGGTAGTCTCCCCGCCATTCTTCATGATTGCCTGGAACATAATATACCGGCGCTATACTGCGGATTTTGTTTATGGTCTCTACTCCCCCTGCGCCTCTGTCGTCAATTAAATCCCCTGTCACGACAATGATATCTGGGTGTTCCTGTTCGATTGTCTTTTCCTCTACTTTTATATTATGGACATCTGATAACTGTAAGATACGAAATCCATCAAAAGCTGGTGGAATATTTTTTGATTTATATGTATACCGGGTCACCACCGGTTTTTTTTGCTCCACATAAAAGTATCCACCCATGGCCATCAATAAAACTGCCGCCACTATGTATCTTTTTTTCATAGACGATTCCCTCCCGGCAAGATTACATTTTATTATAAACCATTTTGTTTAGGTTTCGCTGTAAATATGCCAGATTATTATTTCACTGTTACTAAAAATTTTTATTTAGC
>CAZSGT010000344.1:0-3067 GCA_964606215.1 uncultured Lachnospiraceae bacterium | reverse complement strand
CTCCCACTGACTTTGGCAAAATCATGCACCAAGCAGTCTCCATCTACACGGGCGTTTCCATATACCTCAGAATCTCCATAGACCGTGGCACTTCCAGATATCTGCGCATTGTCATATATACGGGCTTTATCATACACCTTAGCACCCCAACGTACTTTTGCTTCTCCACGTACCACCGCTCGGCCATCGATATGTGCCCATCCGGATATCTTCGCATTATCTTGTATCCATGCTCTATCCGATATCCGGGCGTCTCCAAATACCTTGGCATCACCGTATACATGGGCATTTCCATACACTTTGGCATTCTCGGATACCTCTGCATTTCCACGAATCTCTGCATTCCCTTCCACACGGGCGTTCCCATACACTTGGGATTCTTCATATACAAATGCTTCTCCCTCCTGGGACAGATTCTGCTCGGATTCTATCCAGCCTCCAAGTTCTCCCTTTCGTATGTCCCCAAATGTAGCTGCAGCACGGATGCGGTGGAGCGTAACCGGTCCAGATTTCCCCTGTATAGTTTTAGTTTCCCTGGTAAGTTTATATTTCTTACTCATAACTTCTCTCCTTCCCACATGAATATCATTCATGTTTCCTTAACACTTTTAATTCTTCACTATATTTCTTGTATTCCCTGTATGCAACCATTGATAATGCCGGATTTTCTGTTTGAAACCGCTTATATGCAGAAAAATATTCCCGCACCATGGTCATTAACTCACGTTCCTTAAACCTGGCTGTCAAATAGGTTTCCATATACTCTGCCATGTCGTCACGCTCTTCTGGCGGCAGCCTGGCAAGCAGTGCCTTACAACAGTTCAAAAAATAGAAATAATCGTTTTCGTCCACCTTTATGTTTTTTCCCTTCCCTATACGCATCACCCCCTTTCAGGCATCAAAAAAAGCAACTGCTCAGAGTTGCTTTCTTATAAAATGTTTTTAGTTGTCTTTTCATGCAGCATATTGAAATAAATTTCCACATATGTTATCATTAGTATACTTTTAAAAGGTGCTATCGATAGATGGTTAGAGCAATCCTTCAATCGTCAACATCCACAGTCCTTCCGGAGAGGGCTAACTGCCTGCCATCATTGGCAACACCTTACTAATTACTCATTTGGACAATCTCCCCTCTTTCGAAAATCTGGGAGATTGTTCTTTTTTATGCCATACCAGCAGAGCACCAAACCCTTGCATTTTACTGCACCATATGTTATATTATAGAAAAGGGAAACCATTGAAGCGGCTACCCTCAATAAATGATTACTTAACGCTTTACAGCGTCAGCCGTCACTATTGCAGTAGTGGCGGCTACTTCTTTTCCTTAAGAATCTGATAAAACAGACTGATAAGGGCAACAACAAATGTACAAAACAAGAAAAAATCCTGATATGTAATCATTGTATCACCCTCCTTTCTCTTTCGAGGTCTGGAGGGTTAGTCCCTCCGATAAAATCAGAGGGCAGCCGCCTTTCGTTCTATGGTCTTCCATATCTTTATTATACCATATTTCGCCAGAATGAACAAGTGTTTGCCGGCATAAACTCGATAAATACTTGCTTTATGCCTTCACCTTCCTGCCACGTTCCCGACGGCGTTTAAACTCTGCCATGGCTAACATCAAGAAAGAGCCTCCACAGATAGCTGCCGCACTTCCCATCGCCCGGTTATCCCCGGTCTTTGGCAATATTTCCGTGTTTGCCGCCAGTTCTCTTGCAAACAACCTGGTAACTGTCTTGTCCTTGGACTGCTTCCGAATACCAAACCGCCTTCCGGTAAGCTTAATATGATTGATGAGCAGCGTGCTCTTTGACAGACCATCCTTTACCTGTGTGAAATACACAGGTTTCGTATCCAGCTTAAACCGTGCTGGCACCTTACCAAATCGCATCTGAAATGCTGTGATATATTCACCTTCTTGCAGTTTCAAATCCGAAACTGCAAGAATTGTGTTTTTCTTACTGTCCAGATTCTTTTCCCAAAGTGTCCATTTGGTCTTTTTATTTGTCTTGTAATACAAATTGTAAGATACCTTATGACTGTATGTCCCGGTCTGCAGGCTTCGCAGAATCACCTCCGGCGGGAGTGTATCCGTCAGTGTAAACCGTTCCACATCAATGGAAGATTCATTGCTTACGGTATCAATCACATATTTGTAGGTATCTCCGCACTGAGTACGGCGGATAGTGCTTTTCTCCACTTTCAGGGCAAATTCGCCCGGTGTATTCTTAAGTTTGTATGTCTTTGTTACCACCGGAACCGTACCATCCTTATATTTAAACTTGAATGTATGCTTGGTATTGTCTAACAGATAGCCCTCTGCCGCTTTGGATTCCTGCAGAGTGTATGTGTATGCTTTTACAAATGCACCATTCTTAAAGCTGCCGATGGGAAGCTCCCTGCTTTCTGCATACCCCTTGGCGTCCGTTGTCAGAGTGTCCACTATCTTGCCTCCCCGATAAATTTTAAACTTTACCCCTTTAATGGGTTTTCCGTTAGCGGAAGAGGTTTTATAAAGCTTCAATTTACCCATTACAACTTCATCCTTCATGGTGACTTTCTGGGTCTTGCCGTCGGCATTGGTTGTAAAAATTACATCGCTGGTATTCTGGTAACCGATTGGCGCCAGACTTTCATGCAGCCGGTAGGTTGTTTTCGGCTTCAATTCCACAATATGTGCTTCGGATGCAGAGGACGTCCAACTGTCAACCAGTTTCCCCTTCATGTCATACAATTCCATGGATGCTCCGGACAGTTCATGCTCCCCGGTAATATCTGTCTTACTGATGGACACCGGCTGTCCGCCGTTGGTAAATGCCTTTACCAGGCGGATGGTTTCTACATCCTGTCCCTGCCAGGTAACTACAAATGGGATTTTATCCTTTTTCAAAATATAGCCTTCGGGAGCTTTCGTCTCCAGTGCGTAATATGCGCCCAGCGGCACATCCACATCAAACTCCGCATGTCCATCTGTTCCGGATGTTGCTGTAGTGATTTTCTCATCCTTTTCATACTTAATACCACCGCCCTGGGTAGATGCAGCTGTAAAATTGTAAATGTCCTC
>CAZSGT010000343.1:0-3070 GCA_964606215.1 uncultured Lachnospiraceae bacterium | reverse complement strand
TCTTACGCTTTACGCTTGGCTTCTCGTAATGCTCTCTCTTACGAATCTCCTGCTGGATACCAGCTTTTGCACAGTTTCTTTTGAAACGACGTAAAGCGTTATCCAATGTCTCGTTCTCTTTAACAATTACGTTTGACATATTCTCACACCTAACCTCCCTCCAGTTGCAGATTGTGCTCACTTAAATACAACTGTTCGGGTATTTATTCTATGGGATACATTAAAAATATCCACACGCACAATAATGATTATAGCATAAAATCCCATTTCGTCAATGATTTTCTGCATTTTATTTTAAAAAAATGCAATTTATCCCAGCTGCGCCTCTAAAATCTCGGTAACCTTGGCAATGGCTGCATCGATGCCAGCAGGATTTTTACCGCCTGCCTGAGCCATATTCGGGCGTCCGCCACCACCGCCGCCAACTAAGGATGCAATCTCCTTAATGAGATTTCCGGCATGGGCTCCCTGCTTCATCGCCCCGTCTGTTGCCATTGCCACCAGGCTGACTTTTCCGGAAACCGCACTGGCAAGTACAATCACGCCCTCGCCCAGTTTTTCCTTTAACTGGTCTCCCAGGCTTCTCAGTCCATTCATATCTACCTCTGGAACACTGTATGCCAGAACCTTAACTCCCTTAATCTCCTGTACCTGCTCCATAACGTCACCCATGGAATCCGTAGCAAGCTTATTTTTTAACTTCTCATTTTCACTGTGAAGCTTTTTAATTTCCTCCAGCAAAGATGCAATCTTTTTCACCAGTTCTTCCGGCGAGGTCTTTGCCTGCTTTGCTGCATCCTGCAACTGCCTCTCCATCCCGGCATAATATGCATATACGGCATTTCCCGTCAACGCCTCAATACGACGGGTATTGGCGGCAATGCCGGACTCGGACACAATCTTAATAACGGAAATATCTCTGGTGTTGGATACATGTGTACCACCACAAAGCTCCACGCTAAAGTCTCCCATCTGCACCACGCGGACCACATCGCCATATTTTTCGCCAAACAACGCCATGGCTCCTGTCTTTCTCGCCTCTTCCATGGACATTTCCTGGGTGGAAACAGAAAGTCCTGCAAGAATCTGTGCATTGACCATATCCTCTACTTTTTGAAGCTCTTCCTGCGTCATAGCAGAAAAATGGGTAAAGTCAAAGCGCAGCTTATCCTTATCTACCAGGGAACCTGCCTGTTTCACATGAGAACCAAGCACTTCCCGGAGAGCCTTTTGCAGCAAATGCGTGGCACTGTGGTTCTTCTCTGTTGCCCTGCGCCGCATTAAATCTACTTTTAAATGCACGCTGTCGCCTACATGCAGGCTTCCCTCTTCCACTACACCGATATGCCCAACTTTACCGCCCTGTAATTTAATGGTATCGGTCACCACAAACCTTCCGGTATCCGTAGTAATCTCACCGGTATCTGCAACCTGTCCACCCATGGTAGCATAAAATGGCGTCTCCTCCACAATCAGTGTTCCCTGCATACCAGCAGATAACACATCCGTCAACGCCGTATCCGTGGTCAGAACCGTCACCTTGCTGTCATGCTCCAGGCGGTCATATCCCACAAAAACAGTAGTCACTGCCGCATCTATAGACTGGTAAACCGTCACATCGGCTCCCATATAGTTGGTGGTCTCACGGGCATTTCTCGCCTGCACCCGCTGTTTTTCCATGGCAGCCTCAAAGCCTGCCTTGTCCACGGTAAAAGATTTCTCCTCCAGAATCTCCATGGTCAAATCCAGTGGAAATCCATAGGTATCATATAATTTAAACGCATCCTCACCGGAGAGCTCTGTCTTTTTCTCCGCCCGCATTGTCTCTTCCATATCGGAAAGAATGGCAAGGCCCTGGTCAATGGTCCGGTTAAAGTTCTCTTCCTCCACGGTAATCAGATTCAAAATGTAATCCTTATTCTCCTCCAGCTCCGGATATCCGTCCTTGGAACTGTCAATTACCGTCTGACTCAACCTGGCAAGGAAATTATCCTGGATACCAAGAATCCTTCCGTGGCGGGCTGCACGGCGAAGCAGACGGCGAAGGACATACCCTCTGCCCTCATTATCCGGCATGATACCGTCTGAAACCATAAAGGTCACGGAACGGATATGGTCCGTAATCAAACGAATGGAAACATCCGTCTTATCGTTTTCCTGGTACTTGACCTGTGCGATTTCACACACCTTATCCCGCAGCGCCTTTAATGTATCTACATCAAAAATAGAATCCACATCCTGTACGACCACAGCCAGACGCTCCAGACCCATTCCAGTATCAATATTTTTCTGCTCCAGCTCACTGTAATGTCCCTCCCCATCGCTTTCAAACTGGGTAAACACATTATTCCACACTTCCATATATCGGTCGCAGTCACATCCCACCGTACAATCCGGCTTACCACAGCCGTATTTTTCCCCTCTGTCGTAATAAATCTCCGAGCAGGGACCGCAGGGACCGGAACCGTGCTCCCAGAAGTTATCCTCCTTGCCAAAACGGAAAATGCGCTCTGGTGCAATGCCGATATCCTTGTTCCAGATATCAAACGCCTCATCGTCTTCCAGATAAATGGAGGGATACAGACGGTCTGCGTCCAGTCCCACCACTTCTGTCAAAAACTCCCAGGACCAGGCAATTGCCTCTTTCTTAAAATAATCACCAAAAGAAAAATTGCCAAGCATCTCAAAAAAAGTACCATGTCTGGCAGTCTTTCCCACATTTTCAATATCTCCGGTACGAATACATTTCTGACAGGTAGTCACACGCCTCTTTGGCGGAATCTCCTGCCCGGTAAAATATGGTTTCAGAGGAGCCATTCCGGAATTGATAATTAAAAGGCTGTTATCATTCTGGGGAATCAAAGAAAAGCTCTTCATAACGAGATGCTCTTTGCTCTCAAAAAAATCCAAAAACATTTTGCGTAACTGATTTAGGCCATATGTGTTCATATCTTTCACTCTCTTCATTCTTTCTTTATTTTACATATCCATGTATGCAGATTCCTCATATTTGCTTATACATGACTGTGTGTTTGTATCTCAGCTCAGACACAAACACACAGGTATTTCC
>CAZSGT010000342.1:0-3076 GCA_964606215.1 uncultured Lachnospiraceae bacterium | reverse complement strand
TATAAACAAAATAAGATATCATTTAAAAAAATAGAGGAAAAACCAGAAGAGATTGTTTTGGTGGCTGTGCAGCTGCAGGACGGAGACGATACGGAGCAGTCCCTGAAAGAACTGGAAGAACTGGGTCAGACAGCCGGAGCCGTCACTGTGGGAAAAATTGTCCAGAACCGGGAGCGGATGGATTCGGCAACATACATCGGAAAAGGAAAGATTGAAGAAGTCAGGGAGATGCTGTACGAAACTGGCGCCACCACCGTAGTGTGTGACGATGAATTGTCTCCGGCACAGATGGCAAATTTACAGGACGCCCTGGATGTGAAAGTCATAGACCGGACGATTATGATTTTAGATATTTTTGCGGCAAGAGCTTCTACCAGTGAGGGAAAACTCCAGGTGGAACTGGCACAGCTGCGCTACAATGCCAGCAGGCTGGTGGGGCTCAGGCGTTCCCTTTCCAGACTAGGCGGCGGGATTGGCACCAGAGGTCCCGGAGAAAAGAAACTGGAGATGGACCGTCGTTTGATTAAAGAACGGATTCACCAGTTAAAAAGAGAATTGGACCAGGTGGTATTAAACCGAACCACAAATAGAAAGAAAAGAGAGCGAAACGCCGTTCCGGTGGTGGCGATTGTGGGATATACCAATGCGGGCAAGTCCACGCTGTTAAACCGTCTGACCGATGCGGGCGTGTTGGAGGAGGACAAGCTGTTTGCCACCCTTGACCCCACTACCAGGGAGATTACCCTGCAAAGCGGCCAGAGGGTGCTTCTCACAGATACGGTTGGCTTTATCCGTAAGCTTCCCCATCATCTGATACAGGCATTCCGAAGCACGCTGGAGGAGGCAAAATATGCAGATATCATCCTACATGTAGTGGATTGTTCCAATGGGGATTATGAGGCGCATATGCACATTGTCTATGAAACACTGCGCAGGCTTGGTGTCGAAGACAAAAAAATCATAACCGCATTCAACAAGCAGGACAAGCTGGTGGAGGAAGTGGAGCTGAAGGATTTCACTGCAGATAAAACTCTGCGGATATCAGCAAAGCACAGACAGGGTCTGGATGAGCTTATGGATACCATCGAGGAGATGCTTCGGGAGGAAAAGATTCATATGGAGAAGGTGTTTGATTACAACGAGGCAGGAAAGATTCAGCAGATACGCACCACGGGACAATTGCTGCGGGAGGAATATACACCGGAGGGAATACTGGTGGAGGCGTATGTGCCAAAGGATGTATATTTGCGGCTTTGCCAGTGAAAGGATGTGGCTCATGAATATTATTGCAGCAGTAGACAGCCGGTGGGGGATTGGCTACAAGAACCGTTTGCTGGTAAATATACCGGCAGACCAGCGTTTTTTCCGGGAGACAACCACTGGAGGAGTGGTGGTTGCAGGGCGAAAGACCATGGAAAGCCTGCCGGGAGGACAGCCCTTGAAAAACCGGACAAATTTTGTGCTGACAAGAGATAAAGACTATCAGATGAAGGGAGCGGTTGTCGTTCACAGTGTCGAGGAGCTGCTTGACCAGCTGCGGGAATATCCTTCCCAACAGGTTTATGTTATTGGTGGAGAAACGATATACAGACAATTGTTACCACACTGTGACACCGCACATATCACGAAGATTGATTTTGCATATCAGGCAGATACATTTTTCCCGGATTTGGATGCGGATGAAGAGTGGGAGATGGTGGCGGATTCTGAGGAGCAGACATACTATGATTTGGAGTACCGTTTCTGCAAGTACCAGCGAATTGCAAAGAGTTTATAAGAAAGAGTTTCGCAAGCGAAACTCTTTCGCCGCAAATGCGTTGTATTAGCGACATTTAACATCTGCATTTGCGTGCGCATTCTATGGAGTAAAATACGGCTTTGTAAATGTTATCATACATTTACAAAGCCGTGTTTCTTTGTAGAAAATATATCTATTATCCCATAATTACGGTAATATCGTAGGAAGACTTATCCTCCTTGTAAGGGATAACATTTCCATCTACTTCTACACCGTCAACCAGAAGCTTTTCTACACCCTTTTCTACACCATTTGGATTCTCTACCTTGATGTTGTACTGAACATTGCGGTATTTTCTCGTCATGGTGAAATCACCAAAGGTCTTAGGTACACATGGATTGATGCTAAGTCCGGTAAGTGTAGGATATACACCTAAAATGTACTGGGACACATTGGCAAATGTCCATGCAGCAGTACCGGTCAGCCAGCTGTTTTTCGCCTCACCGAAATAGTAAGCGTCCTTACCGGCAATCATCTGGGAGTATACATATGGCTCGGTTCTGTGAATCTCACTGATATCCTCTATATAAGCTGGACAGGTTCTGCTGTAAACCTGGAATGCACGGTCGCCGCGGCCGATGGTGGTCTCTGCAATAGAAATCCATGGATTGTTGTGGCAGAAGATACCGGCATTTTCCTTGTATCCTGGTGGATAGGAGGAGATTTCACCAAGCTCTAAGTGGTACTTGGTATATGGTGGCTGCAACAGGACGATACCATATTTCGTATCCAGTTTTTCCTTAACGGAATCCAAAGCTTTCTGTGCATGTCCTTCTTCTACGCCGACGCCGGCAAGGACACAGAAGCCCTGTGGCTCAATGTAAATCTGTCCCTCTTCGCATTCTTTGGAACCGACTTTGTTGCCGTTTGCGTCATATGCGCGTACAAACCAGTCGCCGTCCCAGCCGTCAGTAAGAATAGCATCGTACATATCCTGTACTTCTTTCTCTGCACGTACAGCCTCATCCTCTTTGCCAATGAAACGGCAAAGGTCTGCATATTCTTTTCCGTATTTTACAAACATACCGGCAATAAATACAGACTCTGCAACGGGTCCCTCGCTGGGGCCAAATGTCTGGAAGCTCTCGCCCGGATTTTTAGAGAAGCAGTTCAGGTTCAGACAGTCGTTCCAGTCTGCACGTCCAATCAGCGGAAGCTTGTGTGGTCCCTTGTGGGTAACGATATAATCAAAGGAACGCTTTAAGTGCTCTAACAGAGGAGTTGCTTTGCTGTCGTCGTTATCATATGGAACCATTTCATCTAATATAGAAGTATCTC
>CAZSGT010000341.1:0-3079 GCA_964606215.1 uncultured Lachnospiraceae bacterium | reverse complement strand
CGGAACTCCCGCACTGCTTACCGCATTGCTCCGTTCCTCATGATGGACGCTCGCAAGGATGACTAAAACACCGAGCTGTCGCTGCGTTGCAGCTTTACCAGCTCTCCATCATTCGGAACTCCCGCACTGCTTACCGCATTGCTCCGTTCCTCATGATGGACGCTCGCACAATCATGGAAAATATTCATGCACGCATGATATTTTCCATGGCTCTGCTCGCTGTTTTAGTCACACTTCCTCACACATTTTTCCAACTCTACCTGTACCAGAATGACATCGCTGCCAATCTGGGTAATGCACCGATAGGGAATTACATACTCATTGTCTCTCCCAAAGAGTCCCCAGATTCTACAGGGACCGGGTACAATAATATCTGTGATACAGCCGGTGCTTTCCTCAAAAATCACATCGGTTACCTGCCCCAGCCGCTCACCGTCACAGATATTGATAACTTCTTTTTCACGCATATCACAAATCCGCATGGAATGCCTCCGGATTTCTTTACGTTCTCTCTATACTATATGCTTATTTTGCCGGTGCATTCTCTCTTGTTACCTTTTTACCGGCAACATTATTACCTACCACAACAAATAAAGCTTTGTTGGATGCATTTACAATATCATCGTCTACGCCGACGCCCCAAACCGTCTTTTCATGTCTGGTAATACCCACAAATGCCATGGCTTTGGAAGAAGCGCCTTTTGTCATGGAATGCTCTTCATATTTGGTGAGCTCATAAGAATATCCAAAATTTTTCTTAAGTGCATTGTTAACTGCCTCCAGGCGTCCATTCCCCACACCGGAAACCTCTAACTCTTTTCCATAATACTCCAATGTAACATCTGCCTCAATGCCATTTTTCTGGCGGTAATGACACTCCTTTAAGACAAAATTATCACTGGGAGTCATAAACTTCTCCTTAAAAATGTCATAAATCTGCTGGGGTGTAAGCTCGGAATGTGCCACGTCTGACACATGCTTTACTGCATATCCTAACTCTTCCCGCATCATATCCGGAATATCAATGCCATATGCCTGTTTTAACACATAGCTGACGCCGCCTTTGCCAGACTGGCTGTTGATACGGATTACGTCAGAATCATACTGGCGTCCCACATCCTTGGGGTCGATGGGAAGATAGGGAACTTCCCAGTAATTTGTATGGCCATCCTCCCTGTATGCCATACCCTTGGAAATAGCATCCTGGTGGGAACCGGAAAATGCGGTAAACACCAGCTCTCCTGCATAAGGCTGGCGCATGGATATCTCCATGCCAGTAAGCTCTTCATAGGTTGCCGCAATCTCACCCATGCTGGAAAAATCCAAGTGGGAATCCACACTATGGGAATGCATATTCATGGCAAGTGTGACAATATCTACATTACCGGTCCGCTCGCCGTTGCCGAACAAAGTTCCCTCAATGCGGTCTGCACCGGCTAACAATCCTAACTCTGCATCGCTGATTCCACTTCCCCTTTCATTGTGGGGATGCAGGGAAATCACAACGCTGTCCCTGCGGTGAATATGCTTGCATACATACTCAATCTGGCTGGCAAACACATGGGACATGGACGTCTGGACGGTGGTGGGAAGATTTAATATCACTTTCTTGTCCGGCGTTGGCTCCCACACATCAATAACTGCATTGCAAACCTCCACAGCGTAATCCACTTCCGTACCGGAAAAACTTTCCGGGCTGTATTCAAAGGAGATATTTCCTTCCTGCCCCTGTGCTAAATCTTTTAACAGCTTTGCACCGTCAACGGCAATCTGTTTGATTTCTTCTTTACTCTTTTTAAAGACCTGTTCCCGTTGTGCTACAGATGTAGAATTATATACATGGACAACCACATTTTTCGCACCCTTAATTGCCTCAAAGGTCTTTTTGATAATATGTTCCCTTGCCTGGGTAAGCACCTGGATTGTCACATCATCCGGAATCATATCTTTGTCTATCAGCGTGCGTAAAAACTCATACTCCGTCTCGGAAGCAGCCGGAAATCCCACTTCAATTTCCTTAAATCCAATTTTAACTAACATCTGGTAAAACTTTACTTTCTGCTCTAAACTCATAGGCTCAATCAGAGCCTGATTCCCGTCCCTTAAATCCACACTGCACCAGATAGGCGCTTTGTCTATGGCATCCTTTTTCACCCAGTCATAGCAGTCCTCCGGCGGCATAAAATACATTTTTTTGTACTTCTCATAACCTTTCATACGATTTCCTCCATTTCTAATCTGTTTCTATCCCATATCAAAGAGTTTTTACTTCCTATCCGCCGCAGTGCGCATTTCCGTTCCACTTCGGTCCGCACTAAACGAACATCCACTGGATGTTCAGTGCCCTCGCGGAGCATTTTTTCTTGTATATGGAACAAAGTTCCAGATACAATAAAAAACCGTCTCTAAAAAACTTTAGAGACGGAAAGATAAACACTTTTCGCGGTACCACTCTAATTCATAAATATGCACTCACAGGTACGGGACAACTCCTTATACCATACCCCTGTAACGGTGGGCATCCGTCTATACCTACTCCCAAATGGTTTCGAATAGCAACTCCAAGGCGAGTTCCCTGTCTTACGTCTGCCATCTCACACCAGCCGATGACTCTCTGAAAGGACACCAATACAGGTACTACTCCTCTTCCTCGTTTTTATAGAGGTAGTATAACATAAGTATTTTAGGGTTTCAAGTATTTTTTTCATAAAATTTCAACCCGTTTTTGTCCACATTTTTCAGGCATTCCTACAATGCTTCTGCCAATATATACTCTCACATCCTACATGTATTCCGGACGGAACCGGCGTTTCGCAAGCAGAAAAAACACCACTCCAACCACCAGAATCCCCCCATACATCCCTATCCGCCCCGGCATACCAGACTGTAACTGGAAATAATACAGATACGTTGAACAAACTATCACCGTCACAAGCAAAATAAATTCAATCAGTCCATATACCAGACGTCCTATTTTCCCCAATGTGCTGCGCCGTTTTTTCCGCACTGTCTGCAGATACTTCACAAACAGAGTTGCACCGAACCATTTTCCCTGAATGGAATTGCGCCATGCTTCGAT
>CAZSGT010000340.1:0-3080 GCA_964606215.1 uncultured Lachnospiraceae bacterium | reverse complement strand
GAACAAAATTGACGCATTTATCAAGCTGCTGGACGGCTATGATATTGCGGAGATTGTGCGTACCGGTATTGCAGGTCTGACGAGAGGACTGCCGGAGGAAAACAACGGCTAAAACGCAGAGTTTCCGGCATACTTTTGTAGCTGGGAAACGGCAGAGCGCTTTACATAAATTTTCAATTGTATAGGAGGAAACACAAATGGCACAAGAGGCAAAGATTTACTATCAAGAAGATTGTAACTTATCTGAACTGGACGGCAAGACCATTGCCATTATCGGTTATGGCAGCCAGGGTCATGCGCATGCATTGAACTTAAAGGAGTCTGGATGCAAGGTTATCATCGGACTTTATGAGGGAAGCAAGTCATGGGCAAAGGCAGAGAAACAGGGATTTGAAGTATTTACAGCAGCAGAGGCAGCGAAGAAGGCTGACGTCATCATGATTCTTATCAATGATGAGAAGCAGGCAGATATGTATAAGAAAGATATTGCTCCAAACCTGGAGGCGGGTAACATGTTGATGTTTGCCCATGGTTTTGCAATTCATTTCAACCAGATTATTCCACCGGCAGACGTGGATGTAACCATGATTGCGCCAAAGGGACCAGGACATACTGTTCGTTCTGAGTACCAGGCAGGCAAGGGAGTTCCTTGTCTGGTGGCAGTACATCAGGATGCTTCCGGTAAGGCAAAGGAGAAGGCATTGGCATACGCATTGGGAATTGGTGGAGCGAGAGCCGGTGTTCTGGAGACAGACTTCCGTACAGAGACAGAGACAGACCTGTTCGGTGAGCAGGCAGTACTTTGTGGTGGTGTTTGTGCATTGATGCAGGCTGGTTTTGAGACATTGGTTGAGGCAGGATACGACCCGCGTAATGCTTACTTTGAGTGTATCCATGAGATGAAACTGATTGTAGATTTGATTTATCAGTCTGGTTTTGCAGGAATGCGTTACTCCATCTCCAACACAGCAGAGTATGGCGATTACATTACAGGACCAAAGATTATCACAGAGGATACAAAGAAGGCTATGAAGCAGATTCTTGCAGATATCCAGAGTGGTGCATTTGCAAAAGACTTCCTGTTAGATATGTCTCCGGCTGGCGGACAGGCGCACTTTAAGGCGCTTCGCAAGTTAGGAGCAGAGCATCCGTCTGAGAAAGTCGGCGAGGAAGTTCGTAAACTTTACAGCTGGAATAACGAGGAGGATAAGTTGATTAACAACTAATCTATGGCTGTTGGGATTTTGTATATAAAAAAAGAGTTTCGCTTGCGAAACTCTTTTTTTATTGTATAGGAAACTGCTCGTTTCCTATACAATAAAAACCCCTCCGGGGAGGGCGCTGAACATCCAGTGGATGTTCGTTTAGCGCGGACCGAAGTGGAACGGAGATGTGCACTGCGGCGGATATGTATGTGTTGCTTCCAGCAACCCGCCGCAGGCGCGAGAGTTTCACAAGTGAAACTCTATTATACGTTATACGAAATGTTTACTTCAATAAATATTCTTCAATAAATTTTTTCCCCCGGTCGGTGTGCTCTGAAGTACCCACTATACCGATTACGCTGCCAGCCGGGTCAGGAGTGGAATTCCAGGATTTAAATTTCTCGGAGTTTTGCAGAGAGAGACCAAACAGGTAGGCGTTCTCGTTGTCCGGGGAGTTGGCGTCGCCGGCGGTGTAGGTCCGCTTCGCGTAAGGGTCTTCGCTCTCGCCGTCTTCATACACACAGTATACATGGGATGCTTCGTCTGCATTTTTGTAAAAAGCTGTGTCGGTTCCGTCTTCCTGATAAAGAAAACAGCCGTTTTCCGCCATGTTGGTAAAGGAGTCTTTTGCGCAGATTACCACGTCAACCTGTCCCGCATACATGGCGGCAGTGAGGCTGGTCAGTCCCTCTGGGGTGGTGCTCTGATAATTGGTATTGATAACAATTTCTTCCTTGTCCGTATCAATGTCAAACAGCTCAGTCAGCTCTTCTTTTATGGCAGTCACCGTTTCCTCCTTCAGAGTAGCATCCAGGAAGACGACACAAAAGGCGGTGTCTTTTTTCATAATGACTTCTTTGCCAAGTAATATAAAAATAGCCAGTATAAAAAGTCCAAACAGGATTTTTCCCAGATAGTAGTCTTTAAAATATCGGAGTTTCCCTTTGCCGTCCAGATTTTTCGCAGCTTCCTTTTCGGTGTCCAGCGTGCGCTTGTTATAAATCTCGGAAGAAGGGTCTAATTTTGTTTCGTCATCTAATATCTGCCGTGCCATGTGTATACCTCATTTCTTTTTAATCTGTGTGTATCCTACCACATAATTGTGTCGATTATGCGAACGAACTAAAGGCATTTCCATAAGTACATGTAAGGCGATTTTGTCGGAATTTGTCCTTGCGTGTGGGTATATCAGGTTATCCAATGTCTGTTATACAGGGATAAAATTTAACGAAAAAAGAGGGTTTCCGTATAAAATTTCGGTAAAATATGCCAAAAAGAAAAAAACATTATTTTTTTTATTGACTTTACAGAAGGTTTGCATATAATAATAAATGTATGACAAAGACGTCATGAGGAAAAACCTCGTGGCGTCTTTTTTCGTTTTATGTGGGCAGACGGGAAGATGTTGCCAGACATAAAGTGGAGCATATAGACGTGCGCGTTATCAATTCATGAATAGAAGGATATGACAGATTTGGAAAAAGGTTTCGGAGGCTCATGTGCCACATGGAACTGGAATAACACGGAGGTGTGTTTTTATGACAGAAGAGATTATGAATGTGATAACTAGTGAGGTATACGGTGTCTGGTTTTTAATCGGTGCAGCACTGGTGTTCTGGATGCAGGCGGGCTTTGCCATGGTAGAAGCAGGTTTTACCAGAGCAAAGAATACCGGTAATATTATAATGAAAAACCTGATGGATTTTTGTATCGGTACAGTAATGTTCATTCTGATAGGTTTTGGATTGTTTCTCGGAAAGGATGCGCTGGGTGGCTTTTGCGGAGTGCCGGATTTCAAAATTTTTACCAGTTACGGTAGTTTTGACTGGTCCAATTTCGTATTTAACCTGGTATTCTGTGCCACCACGGCGACTA
>CAZSGT010000339.1:0-3083 GCA_964606215.1 uncultured Lachnospiraceae bacterium | reverse complement strand
GAATCTCCACCTCTGTACAGGATGTTTTCTCCTGCAGGAGACGCAGACACTCTGCAAGCTGTTTCAGATTTCCCGCATATGCGCAGGTAAAGGCTACGCTCTCTCCATTTTCCTCTGCCATGTCCAGTGCATCATTCCAGTCTGCCCCCCGCAGGCGCATTACATTATGCTCGCCCACCTCATAAAAGGAGCTCAGATTTTCAACCAGAAGATGTTCCAAAATGGTTCCTTCATAAACATTTCCATCGGAAGTTTTTTGCTGCATTCCATAGGCTTCATTCCAATCCGTGTCCACAGCCGTTCCTCTCTGTGCCTGGGGATCTTTAAAATAGGATGCTTTATCTAACAGGAGCTCCACATCTCCGGTCTGGTCAATATATAGTTTGGTTGTCATAAACGGCCAGACAGCATGGTCCATCCAGACACGGCTGATGCCATTTCTGTCCGCAATAAACTCGCCCGGTTTGTGTCCAATAATGGTCGCGTTACTTCCATCAATACGCACTCCGCCATAATTCCCAAGAATCATCCGGCGCACATCTCCCGGGTCCATCAGTAGAAGAGAAAGGCAGTCCTGCCATAAATCTCTCCATCCTCTTCCGCCTCTTCCATAATCGTGGTGTGGAAGATAGGAGCATCCATAAACACGTCTTAATAGCGGCTGGAAGCTTACCCAGCGCATATACATATCAAAGTCTTCATCTCCGGTTTCGTATCTGACATTGACCTTTTCCTGCCAGTATTTCTTTACCGCTTCTAACTCCCGTGCCACCTTTTCTGCCGAATCATATTTCGCAAAAACGCTTTGGATTTGTTCTTCCTGTTCCGTGATTCCCATTACAATACTGTATTCTGCGGTCTCGCCTGCTGCCAGCGTCACGGTCTCAAAACGGATGCCGCCCATTGCCTCTTTTCCGGCTTCCTCTACACCCGCCGCCACGCCCGGCTCATTTCCATATACCGCTTTCGGATGGGTGTATGTACCCCCCTCACCGATAAAGGAGTCTACTGTGGGATAAAATGACACTGGTTTTTTCCCGTTCCCTGCTCCCATCACAAAATATGTCAGATGATTTCTTCGATGTCCTTTTTCATCAAAGGACATGGTGGGCTTTACCGCCACGCCGGATTCCATGGTGCGGATTATATGCAGCATGGAAGTAACATTTCTGTGATCCCGGATATTATCCGCACTCCTTCCATAGATGGGGATTGCAGCAACCGGTGTGATTTCCCGCGTTTCGTTTGCCGTATTTTGTATTTTTACACGCATAATTTCTACATTTTCATATACTGGGACAAAGGAAGTCACTTCCGCTTCCAATTGATATTTTTCAGATTTTCTTTTGACCGTCTGCCACATAAATCCTGCAGTCAACAGGCTTTCGTCCTGCTCTTTTGTGAATTTTACGTTCTCTGCCTCCGCAGAAGTTCCCGTAGCAGACCAACATCCAACCCCTTCTACATTGCACCAGAAATTTCTTGTGGAACGATTATTATGGAGATTTTCTGAACTTACCGGTTCCAACAAAAATGACTCCTGGGCGAGTTTGCTGTCTCCTCCCAGATTTGGCGTCACGGAACTCTTCAATCCATTTTCTCCTGCAACCGGAAAATAAAGATAACTGTAGTTTTCCGGCCTCTCAATGGAAAAATCCCCATCTCTGTTGACAAATTGTATCCTTCTCATGTGCGTATCCTCCTGACCTCTTTTACTAAAAGAATCAGGGCGCCAAAAGCTTCATTGGGACAAAGCTACCTTTTGATACCCTAATCCTAAAATAAACTTTTATATATTTTACTGGAAATCAGTGGATAAAAAAATCATTTTCATCTTATAAATATCATATTTATGACATAAATTTATCAAATGCTATGCAATGTAAGTATATAATCATCTACAGGATAATCAATCCACCCACTCTTCGTGATTAATTTCTCTGTCCTTAAAGTAATATTTCCGGTCATGTTCCCCCACTTCCCGCATAATCCTGCAGGGATTTCCTACTGCAACCACATTGGACGGAATGTCTCCTGTGACAATACTTCCTGCTCCAATCACCACATTATCTCCAATGGTTACACCTGGCATGATGATGGAGCCTGCTCCAATCCAGCAGTTGCTGCCAATGCGAACCGGCATATTATACTGAAGCCCCTTCCTGCGAAGCTCCGGCAAAATTGGGTGTCCTGCTGTTGCGATTGTTACATTTGGCCCCAGCATGGTATAATCTCCAATATAAATATGGGTATCATCCACACATGTTAAATTGTAGTTGGCATACACCAGCTTCCCAAAATGGCAGTGATGTCCACCAAAATTAGAATAAAAAGGCGCTTCAATATATACGTCCTCACCGCAGTCGCCCAGCATTTTTTTCAGCAATTCCGTTCTTTTTTCTTGCTCTGACGGCTTTGTCAGGTTATACTCACACAACAAATCCTGATAAAACATCTGCTCCTTCATAATTTCCTCATCCCCTGGAAAATAGAGCTCTCCAGTATGTATTCTTGCTTTCATATCAATCATTTTCAAAACCTCCATGTGTTATATTTTTATTCAGTCATTTATCAGAGGAAATAAATGTTCTTCTCCTGCTTCTTCTATTTCTAGGTCATGTCATATGACGAATATCCATACTTGTTTAATAATGTCCTCAATTCATTACATATTTTTCCCATTCTTCTTTGTGAACAAAAATAACCTGTCTTGCAATGAATCTTTACCCGTTCCTTCGTATAAAATATAAAATACGATAACTTTCCAAAGTTTACCCTCTCCGCAACACAAACCGAATCAGTTAAATTTATCTTATTTTCTCTTGCCCATTCTCGTCTGCATTCCTCAAAAATTATTTCATATTTATCTTTCATTACAATTTTTTTATTATTTATTTCTCGAATGTCACTGTAGTTGTATTCTTTCATATATTTGTTTTCTTTCCTCTAATACTCTGCATTTTATTTATCTAAGATGCCCATTATATAAATATGCATAGGAAAGGCATCCCTCTAAAATATCTTCAGGTTTCTTAGCCATTTCGATAATATGATTCATATTGTCTTTAGCTTCCTTTGAAAAT
>CAZSGT010000338.1:0-3096 GCA_964606215.1 uncultured Lachnospiraceae bacterium | reverse complement strand
TTCTGTTTATATTGGTTATGTTTTATTAAACGGATGAGGATTTTCAATTTTTGTCCCGAAAAAGTCACAAGCCAGAGAAAAAACAGGAGGAAGAATAATGCAGTTCATTATTTCTGAAGAGGAACAGGGAGAACGGATTGATAAATATCTGACAGATAAATGCCCGGAATGCTCCCGGGCGTTTTTACAGAAGCTTATAAAGGAAAATCATGTTACCATCAATGATAAAATCTGTAAATCCAATGCAAAGGTTTCTACGGGGGATGTAATCCTGCTTTCCATGCCGGAGCCAGAACCTCTGGAAATCCCTGCCGAAGACCTGAAGCTTGATATTTTATATGAAGATGACGATATCATCCTGATAAACAAGCCAAAGGGGATGGTGGTGCATCCAGCTGCCGGCCACTACAGTGGGACAGTAGTAAACGGACTGCTTTACCACTGCAGGGACAGTCTGTCCGGTATTAACGGCGTATTGCGCCCGGGAATCGTACACCGGATTGATAAGGATACCACTGGCGTCATTGTTGCATGTAAAAATGACGCTGCCCATAACCACCTGGCAGAGCAGTTCAAAGAACACTCCATAACCCGCAAATACAAAGCACTGGTCTATAACACCTTTGCCGAAGACAATGGGACAGTAGAAGGCAATCTGGCAAGAAAACCCAGCGACCGCAAAAAAATGGCAATTGTACGGGAAGGCGGGAAGCCTGCCATCACTCACTACCATGTTCTGGAACGTCTGCGGGGAAAATATGCATATATTGAATGTCAGCTGGAGACCGGCAGAACACACCAAATCCGTGTGCATATGGCAAGTATCAACCACCCGCTGCTGGGTGATAATGTATATGGGTTTGCTAAATCTAAATTTAAGTTAAAAGGACAGGCACTTCACGCTGAGACATTGGGATTCATTCATCCCACCACGGGAGCTTATATGGAATTCCGTGCGCCTCTCCCAGAATATTTTGAAGCCTTATTAAACCAATTACGAAATTGAAAAATTGTAGTTGTAAAAATTTCAAATACAACATCTTGATTGTCAAGTAAAAAATTTAAAAAAATGTAACAAAAAGATTACTTTAGTTATGAATAATGTTACCAAAATTTAAAAAAACACATTGACAAAATGGTTCTATGAATGTAGAATTACACTTAGACACAATGTAGAAATAGTACTACAGTTATAGAACAGTCTAACTACAAAAGTAGCATACTGTAAATATAGAAGTTTTAAAGGATTTGACCTAAGGGTCATATCACACAAAAAAATAATGAAAAATATGCATTCTACAGATGTATACAGATGCATTTTTATATACTACACAAGTAGTTTTAGGCTTTTCAAAAACATATTGCGTCATAAAAAGGAAGGTAACACACAAATGAAAGAAATCAGGTTGCATGAAGGTGAATTAAATGTCATGGAGTTGCTTTGGTCCAACAAAGCCCTTGCAGCAAAAGACATCTCCAAAATCATAAAAGAATATATCGGCTGGGAAAAGAATACCACCTACACCGTCATCAAGCGCCTTATCGATAAAGGAGCTGTTGTTCGTGAAGACCCAGGCTTCATTTGTCGTGCTGCCATTACAAAGAAAGCAGTTCAGAAAATTGAAACCCAGGCACTTCTCAACAAATTATATAATGGTTCCCTGGTAACTTTCTTTACAGAATACATTAAATACCAGAATATACCCACAGTTGATTTGTTGGAAATGGAACGTGTGATTGCTGCAAAAAAAGATAAATAATTGAATCTACATGAAATCTTTCCCCTGTGAGTTGTTCAATACGAACAACTCACAGGGGATTTTTTACGTAAAGGCACTATAAAAAATACAAGGCATCATTATCATATGGAAGAGAGTACTAAATCTAAATTCAACTATATGATAAACCCCAGTTTATTAAAAAGTTATAGACATATCGAGAGTAATATGGTATAATATAGATAACACATGGAGGTTTTGCTATGAATAAAGATACCTATCACAAACAATTACATATAGAAAACGTCACAAGGCTGCGTGATATTTTAGAGACCATGCCGCCATACTGTAAAGAATATTTCCGCAGTAAGGAAACAACCACGACGCCAAAAACACGGATTGGCTATGCCATTGACATCCGTACTTTTTTCCGGTTTCTGCATGTACGCAATCCACTGTTAAAAGATGTGGAAATCACCCGGATTACCCTTCAGGATTTAGAGTCGTTGGACCCCATGGATATTGAAGAATACTTTGAGTATTTGAAATACTATACATATGACGGTCAGGAATATACCAACGACGTCCGCGGCATTAAGCGTAAATTTGCGGCATTGCGGAGCTTTTATGCCTATTTTCAGAAACACCGCCGTATTACCAATAATCCAACCTTGATTGTGGATATGCCGAAGCTTCGCAATAAGGAAATTGTACGTCTGGATTCCGACGAGGTCCGTGAACTGTTAGAACTGGTAGAAAAAGGTCCGGATGCTCCAGAGGGCTCCAGAAAACGCAGGTTTTATGAACAGTGTAAATATAGGAATATTGCGCTTTTTACGTTGTTATTGGGAACTGGCATCCGTGTGTCCGAATGTGTTGGACTGAATATACAGGATTTAGATTTCAAAAACAACCGGATGCGCATTGTGCGCAAAGGAGATAAAGAAGATTTTGTATACTTTGGTGAGGAAGTTGCCGAAGCGCTTTCCGATTATCTGGAAATCAGCAGACAGTCCATCACCCCGGTACCGGGACACGAAGACGCACTGTTTCTGTCTATCCAGCGCAAGCGCATGGGGATTCAGGCAATTGAAAACCTGGTGAAAGAATATGCGGGACAAGTCACAGCCTTTAAACATATTACCCCCCATAAGCTGCGTAGCACCTACGGTACTACCCTGTACCGGGAAACCGGGGATATTTACCTGGTGGCGGAGGTATTGGGTCATAACGACGTAAATACCACCAGAAAACATTATGCCGCACTGGATGAGGACCGGAAACGCATGGCGGCAAAGGCAGTAAAACTGCGATAAAAAGCAACCAGCTGGCGGGGAAGAAATCACGCAAAAAGCTCCATCGAGTCCCAAATCTACTC
>CAZSGT010000337.1:0-3096 GCA_964606215.1 uncultured Lachnospiraceae bacterium | reverse complement strand
CATAGGATGGTATCACCATGACCTTTACCGGGCTAATCATAGCCAGCAGGGTATCCTCTTTTTTGTTGAGTATCATGTTATCCTTTGCAGAAAAATATTTGTTTTTAGGGTCAATCGTAACGTTTCCCTTTAATTTTGTGCTACCCCAAAAAACCTGTTTCCCAATTTTTTTTACGGATTTGGGGATATAAACCTCTTTCAGGTTTATGCAGTTCGAAAACATATAATCTGGTATTTTCTTTGTCCCATTAGGTATTACAATCTTTTTTAATCCATAGCAGCTGCGAAAAATACCACTCTCCAGCTCTTTTGCCTTAAATACATTTGGCATTTCCTTCAGATTATTACATTCCGAAAAAGCCCCCCTTCGTATTACACGGCATTCGTCTGATACTTCAAAATGTGTGATTGCCGTATTGCTGAAAGCGTCCTCATCTATATATTGTATCATTTCACTACCTGTAATTTGTTTTAAGTTTTTGCAGGTGCCAAAAGCATACTCACATATATAAACAGGTCCTTCCAAAAATTCAATTTCTTCCAACGAATCATATCGTCGAAACGTATACCTTTCAATTGCAGATACGTTCTTGCCGAATATTATTTTTTTATAACCAGTTCCAAGGGAAAAGACTTTATCATCTACCTCATGAATATCGTCTGCACCGACAATGGTTATTCTGTGTGTTTTGCCGTTGATATCCACAGTATCAGGAATCACCAGAGTATTTTGACCATTTTTTGCGTCCGGGGTGCTCACGAGGATGAGTCTTTCATCCTCATTATCATTTAGCCATTGTAGGTATACATTACCTGCCGTATCGTGTAAGGTTTTGTAGGTATCACCATCATAAAAATCCCGGTGTTTATTGAATGCTTCTTCGTACACCTTTGCATCTGCTGGTTTGGCAGTTAATAAGATGCCAAAGATAAGGATGCACAGTATAAGATATATTTTTTTCATATCAATCGTCTCCCTTTTTCTATTTCTTGTCATCTTTTTCAATATGATCAGATTTGTCTGCACTATACTTATGCAACATATTTTTTTCATCTGAAGTCAAAGTATCCGAACAGCATTCTACCGCAAATTTGTATACTTTAAAACGTTTGATATTATATCCTTCGTCTTGATATAAACCTGGCACCAGACACCAACTGTCAAAGTAACTCTTACCTTCATACATATCATAAAACATACATCCTACGGTGTATACGGTGGCACGTTTATAGCGGGAGGGATAAAAGTTTACGTTATCCTCGTATAATTTTGCCGGACTCTCTTTTTCGGGCACTTTGCTTTCTAGTATTCCATTTTTTATATTGACAAATTTTAATGTGCCATTTCCTACATATTCTTTTGTATCCTTCCAATTATTCTTTCCAAAATGCGCCGAACGGAAATAATTTCCGCTCACCTTATCGGTACCTGGCATGACATTATCCAATGACGATTTTGGCACCATGGATTCGTGGGCGTACATATCTCCTGCGGCATGGACGGCAAGTGCCAGAATGCGCTGGCTTTTCTCCCGGTTGGTTTTCCCGTTTTTAGAAATTGCCTTCATCGCACCATCCAGACCTTTTTTGACATCTGCTCCTTTATATCCGTTTTCCCTTTCAGTGAGACTGCCTTTGTATTTTGTGGCTTTTATAGCGTCAGCTACAGATTTTCCATCCTCGACACGCTTCGCCACGTTGTAGATATACTGCATGCTTGCCACGTAGTTTCCACCGCCATGCAGCCCTTTTGTATTTCGGTAATCGTATCTGCCTTCGGATTTTTCGGAACCCTGGTCTGCCGTGGCAGCAAATTCCCTTACAACACTTACATCCACCGCTTTGGATGGTCCCCATTCCTTCATTCCCTTTGTTACAGAGTCTTCATGCAGGGTGTGTCCCCAGCTTCCTTCTATGAGGTCGTCTGTATTAAAGGTTTCAACTTTGCTATGGTTCTCCTCGATCCCATTTTCTTTCGTTTGGTCTTTTTGTGTTCCATTTTCTGTTACTTCATTATTCTTTTCGCCGCCGTCATCTTCTCTATAACTCTCCTTAAACGCATCGTACTGTTCCAGCGCATATTCCACATCCAGAATCCCTTCCGTTCTGCCCTCCACATTCTTGGCGCTTGCCTTTAGCAGTTCCCTTACAAATGCAGCGGAAACGGTGGGGTCTTTCTGCCAGATGAGGGATGCCGCTCCGGTCACATGAGGGACAGACATGCTGGTACCACTTGCCACCACTATGCCGGAGAAAGCACCTTCCGTGAGGATTTTTTCACCAGGAGCAAGGATTTCCACGCTGCTTCCCTCGCAGCTGTAGTCGCTGACTTCTCCCTGGCTGTCAATGCTTCCCACTGCCATAACCTGTTTATATGCGGCGGGATATTCCACCCTGCCGCCGGTGTTTCCTGCTGCGGCAATCATAAGGATTCCGGCATTTGCTGCCTGGGCTACTGCGTCCCGGAGTGCCAGGGAGTCCAGGGAAGTTCCAAAACTCATGTTTATGATTTGGATATCATGGTTTATACACCAGTGAATAGCTTCGATGATTCGGCTGACCGGGGACTGGTTATTCTCATCAAGGACTTTGAGGGAATAGAGTTCCACGTCTGGGTTTATACCCGGTATGCCGCTGCTGTTTCCCGCGATGATTCCGGCAATGGCAGTACCGTGTCCCGTGCGGTCTTCATAGCACAGCGCTACATCTTCATCCTCTTTTACAAAGTTGATGTGTTCTTTGACGTCGTAGTGCTCCGTCATATCCATGCCGGAGTCAATGACGGCGACTTTTATTTTTTTGCCGGAAAACTCCTCGTCAGATATATCGTCTGCTCCAATCATCTGGATATTCCAGCTTGCGTCGGTGTTTTCAGTGGAAGTTTTGTTTTTCCATTCCGCTATCTTTTTTTGTTTTTTCTTTAAAAGGCTGCTATCTGTCTCTTTGCTGGTTGTTTGAGAAGTCGATTTTTTGCTGCCGTTTAGGATGATATCTTCTTCTATGCAGCGCACGCCGTCTTTTTTCTTAAGTTCTTTTATGGTGCTTTCGTCTGCCTGTATGACAGCTATGTTCTCTTCGGGCAGTTCGGAATAATCC
>CAZSGT010000336.1:0-3096 GCA_964606215.1 uncultured Lachnospiraceae bacterium | reverse complement strand
TGGGCTATCGGTTGGAAATTAATGAAGAATATGGAGTGATCCAACTGACTAATCCGCATAATTATAACAGATTAAATCTGAAATTGTATGAGTCTGTCATTCTATTGATCTTACGTGTTCTTTTCGATGAAAAGAAGAGAGAACTTTCTGCAGCAGATGAAGTCATTGTTAATTTGGGAGATATACAGGAGAGGTTTTTAAGTTTAAAAATAAGGGATAAACTGATCGATAAAACAACTATGAGGAATGCTTTAAGCTTATTCAGGCGTCTCCAGTTGATTGAAATATTGGATAAAAATCTTGAGAATGAAGATTCCAGAATTTTAATCTTTGACTCTATTTTAATGGCGGTGAGAGTAGAGGATATTAAGCAGGCATTTGAGAAGCTGGAAATTTACAGAAAAGGAGCAAAAGTAGATGAAGATACTGAAGAGAGTGAAACTGATTAATTGGCATCGTTTCACGAATACAACCATAGAATTTGGACCTACTACACTTCTTTCAGGAGAAAATGGAGCCGGGAAATCAACACTTTTAGACGCAATTCAGTTTGTGGTTATCTGTTCTACGAATTACTTTAACAAAGCAGCTCACGAAAATGGAAAGCGAAAATTAACGGGATACATACGCTGCAAGACAGGAAAAGAAAACAAGCCTTATGAACGGACTGGAGAAATCAGCGCACATGTTGCTCTGGAATTTTATGAAGACAGCAAAAAGCAGTATTTTGTTGTAGGAGCAGTAATTGACTCTGCTTCTGAAGGGCAGGAAACGACGGTCCGTTATTTGATGGATAATACCAGATTTACAGAGGATATGTTTTTCCAAGGGAAAACCCCAAGGTCTATTACCCAGTTTAGAGGCGCCAACAGTGGAAAAATTAAAATGTGGTGTAAGACAGGTTTGGAAGCAAAGAAGATGATGAAAACCCGTTTTGGACGGATTGAGGATAAATTTTTTACCCTTATTCCAAAAGCGCTGGCATTTAGACCGATTGACGATATCAAGGACTTTGTATATTCTTATGTGCTGGATAAAAAGGATGTCAATATTGATATTCTGCGGGAAAACGTCAGAACATATCAGGAATTGGAAAAGATGCTGGATAGCGTGAAGCGTCGTATTGCTAAATTAGAGATAATTGAAGGATATCACGCTCAGGTGATGGATTGTCTTGAAAAAGATAAAATGTACGATTACTTCCTTGAAAGAGCGGAGGCTGATATTCTGAGAGAACGTTTTTCCTAGATTAAAAGTCAGATGCAGATGGAAAGTTATCGTTTGGAGCAGCAGGAGAAGAAGATTCAGGCTGCGTCGGACGAAAAGAATGAAAAACAACAGATACGGGATGCATTGATTGCTGAACTTGCAAAGGATGAAGATTATCTTGCCTTGGATGGACAGAAGAAAGAGTTACAGAGGTTGCAGGACGCATTACGGGAACAAACAGAAGAACGGAAAGAACTGCTTGCCAGTGTACGGGTTTCCCGTGATCAGGTGACAAAGCTGTTGGAAGTAAAAGATGTGGACTCCTGTATTAAGGAGTATGGAAGAATACTGGAAAATTTGGAAACGCAGGAGGACATTGCCGGAATCAGGCATCTTACACAGGTGGTGATTGATTACAAGAAGCAGATGTATGGAAAGGTTCAGTTAAAGAGTGCGCAGGTACAGGTAAAGCTGAATGATACGAAGTCAAAGCGGCTTGAATTGGATAAAAAGATAGAACAATTAAAACAGAAAAAACTGACTTATCCGGAAGATGTAGTCAGAGTTCAGCAGGCGATTCAGGAGGAATTTTCCAGAATCGGGCGGAGTCCGGAACCGAGAATTCTGTGTGAACTGTTGGAAATTACGGATGAACAGTGGAGAAATGCAGTAGAAGGCTATTTGAATACGCAGCGTTTCTATATTTTGGTGGAGCCGGAGAATTTTGATATTGCACTGGGAATTTATGATAAGCTGCGTAAGGAGAAAAAAGCCTATGGCGTAGGACTTATCAACACCAGGAAATTGGAAAAGTACAATGAGGCGCCGGAAGGAACGCTTGCGGCAGCAGTTTCTTCAAAAAATAAATATGCAAGCCAGTTCATAAATATGGTGTTGGGGAAGGTTCATATGTGTAAGCATTACAGTGAACTGAAGAATTACCCGATTTCCATTACGAAGGAATGCATGAAATATCAAAACCATGTAGCCAGCGCAATAAAACCGGCTATTTTTGAAACGCCTTTTATCGGACAGAACGCAGTCAGAGTACAGCTTGAACAGGCATTACAGGAAAGAGAACTGATATCGGGAGAGATTAATAAACTGGAGAAGCAGATTGACGGACTTACCTATGTGATGGAGCCTCTGGGTGTGGACACCGACATTGATATTCAGTACAGACTTGATGTACTTGTCAAAATCAGAACCATACAGACAGGCATAGGTAAATGTAAGACCAATATTGCAACGCTGGAGAAAAATGCAACCATGATTCAAAAACAGATTCAGTTAGAGACGCTGGAAAGTCTTATTCATGAGCTGGATGTGCAGTTGACTAATTTGAATAAGGATGCAGGCAGATATGCGCAGAATATAGAAAACTATAAAAACGATATGGAAAATCTTCAGACTGAACGTGCCTTAAAGCAGGCAGATGTTGCAAGGCTGGGTGCGGATGCCGGAGATATGCTGCCAACATGGAACAGCGACTACGAGAAGAAGACTGGGGATAAAACCTTCGAGCAGTTCCGCGATAATTTTTCACGAAGAAAGAAGCACAATGCCACTACTACTGACAATGCCCGGACGAAAATGGTTGATGCTATGATTTCTTATAAGACGGAGCATGATTTTGGCGCAGCTCCCAGTATGGAAGGGTATTCAGATTTTGCCGATGTATATGAGAGGCTTCGGACATCGGAACTCCTTAGCTATGAAGAAAAGGTACAATTGGCAAGACAGGCAGCGGAAGAGGAATTCAGGGAGCAGTTTTTGTCCAAGCTTCAGGAAAATATGAAGCAGGCACAGAATGAATTTAAAGAACTGAATAAGGCACTTAAGGATATTATTTTCAGCAATGAAAAGTATGAGTTCCTTTATTTACCC
>CAZSGT010000335.1:0-3111 GCA_964606215.1 uncultured Lachnospiraceae bacterium | reverse complement strand
CCTGTGTAACCGGTGTGTCCGGCTCCGGTAAGAGTTCACTGGTCAACGGAATTTTATATAAGGTTCTGGCGAAAAAATTAAACCGCGCCAGAACAATCCCAGGTGCACATAAGGAGATAAAGGGTATTGAGCAGCTGGACAAGGTGATTGCCATCGACCAGTCCCCCATTGGAAGGACGCCCCGTTCTAATCCTGCCACATACTGTGGTGTGTTTGATATGATTCGTGATTTGTTTGCGTCCACACCGGATGCGAAAGCCAAGGGATATTCCAAGGGGCGTTTCAGTTTCAACGTAAAGGGCGGACGATGTGAGAGCTGCCGCGGTGACGGTATTATCAAGATTGAAATGAATTTTTTGCCGGATGTGTATGTGCCCTGTGAGACCTGTGACGGCAAACGGTATAACCGTGAGACCCTGGATGTGAAGTATAAGGGAAAAAATATTTACGAGGTGCTGGATATGACGGTGGAGGAAGCCCTGGTGTTTTTTGACCCGGTTCCGTCCATTCGCAATAAAATCCAGACATTGTACGATGTAGGACTTTCTTATGTGAAGCTGGGGCAGCCATCCACTACCTTATCCGGAGGAGAGGCGCAGAGAGTGAAGCTTGCCACGGAATTGAGCCGCCGCAGCACCGGCAAGACTGTCTATGTCCTGGACGAGCCCACCACGGGACTGCATTTCGCAGATGTGCATAAGTTGATTGAAATTTTGCATCGACTGGCAGAGGGCGGCAATACGGTGATTGTCATTGAGCATAATCTGGATGTGATTAAGACTGCGGATTATATTATTGACATGGGGCCGGAGGGAGGCGACCGGGGAGGCACCATGATTGCCCACGGTACACCGGAGCAGGTGGCAAAGAAAAAAGAGTCGTATACTGGACAGTATCTGAAAAAGATGCTTAGTAAAAGCAGATAGAAAATGTTTGGCAGGGATGTTTAAAGCGTGATAATTCCTCGTGGAGATTTTGAGGATGGTACACGGAAAGAGAAAGGATGAAGCTATGCATAAAGATAGTTTTTTTGCCATGGTATCCCGGATGAAATATATTGACAGATGGGCGTTGATGCGCAATTCCATGACGGAAAATATCAGTGAACATTCGTTGGAGGTTGCCATGCTTGCCCACGGTCTGGCAGTGCTTGGAAACGTCCGGTTTGGCAAAGAGTACAACGTGGAGCATGTGGTATTGCTGGCAATATACCATGACTGCACCGAGATTATTACCGGAGATATGCCGACACCAATCAAATATGAGAATCCAGAAATCCAGCAGGCATATAAGCAGATTGAGAAAACGGCGGCATACCGCCTGTTGAATATGCTTCCGGATGATATGCGTGAGGATTATCAGAAGCTTCTTGTCCCGGATGATAGAGACATACAGAACCAGCGTCTTGTAAAAGCGGCGGACCGTTTGTCTGCCCTGATTAAGTGTATCGAGGAGGAAAAGGCTGGAAATAGTGAGTTTGCCAGTGCCAAGGAAACGATTTTAAAGAGTATTCACGGACTGGACTGCCAGGAGGCAGAGGCGTTTATGGAGGAGTTTTTGCCGGCATATTATAAGAATCTGGACGAATTGAGCTCATAAAACCGGGATGTGAAGCAGCATTTTTATTTGCGCGAAGGCAAAGTGAAAATAATCTGCGAGCTTGCTCGCAAGATATTTGAACGCCAATGCCAACTATGTTGGCTATGCGAACGTGAGAAACTCGCAAAGCGTGTTTCTCATCGTTTCTATTTAGGATTTTTAGGCTATTGCGGGAATCTGTCAGATATTGTATGATAACAATGGTTAGGGTGTCAAAAGATTTTCAGAGTAAACAGGCATATGTATGTGTGTTGGTAAACAGGTTTGCGAGCTCACATAGTGGTTTATCTGGTATAAAGCGCTTTTGGCATTCTATATTGTATGAAATCAGGAGGAAGAGACTGTTGGATAAGGAATTGATTATTGTATTAGATTTTGGCGGACAGTATAATCAGCTGATTGCCCGCCGTGTCCGAGAATGTAATGTTTACTGTGAGGTGCATCCGTATACATTGAGTTTGGACAAGATTAAGGAAATGCAGCCAAAGGGAATTATTTTCACAGGTGGACCCGATAACGTATATGATGATGCCTCTCCAAGATATTCGGAGGAGATTTATGAGTTAGGCATACCGATTCTGGGTATTTGTTATGGCGCCCAGCTGATGGCATACAGTCTGGGCGGCGAGGTGAAGAAGGCGTCGGTCAGCGAGTACGGCAAGACGGAAGTGGACGTGGAAAAAAGTTCGGTGTTGTTTAAGGACGTCAGTGCAAAGACTGTTTGTTGGATGAGTCATACCAATTATATCGCTCAGGCGCCCAACGGTTTTCGTATCACTGCCACCACTCCAGTCTGCCCGGTGGCAGCTATGGAGTGTCCGGAGCGGAAACTTTATGGTCTTCAGCTTCACCCGGAAGTAATGCACACGGTAGAGGGAATGAAGATGCTTCGGGCTTTCGTCATGGATGTGTGCCAGTGTTCCGGCGATTGGGTAATGTCTTCTTTTGTGGAGGATACGATTCAGAATCTGAAGGAGAAAGTGGGAGATGGCAAGGTGCTTTGCGCACTGTCCGGTGGAGTGGATTCTTCGGTGGCGGCGGTGCTTCTGGCAAAGGCAATTGGAAAGCAGCTGACCTGTGTGTTCGTTGACCATGGTCTTCTCCGAAAGAATGAGGGAGACGAAGTGGAGGCAGTATTTGGTCCTGACGGCGAGTACGATTTGAACTTTATCCGGGTCAATGCCCAGGAACGTTTTTACGAGAAGCTGGCAGGTGTAACCGAGCCGGAAGCGAAACGTAAAATTATCGGAGAAGAGTTTATCCGTGTGTTTGAGGAGGAAGCCCAGAAGATTGGAGCGGTGGATTATCTTGTACAGGGAACGATTTATCCTGATGTTATCGAGTCCGGTCTTGGGAAGTCCGCAGTGATAAAGTCCCACCACAATGTGGGCGGTTTGCCGGACTATGTTGATTTTAAAGAGATTATAGAGCCGCTGCGCTTATTGTTCAAGGATGAGGTCCGCAAAGCCGGACTGGAGCTTGGCATTCCGGAGTACCTGGTGTACTGCCAGC
>CAZSGT010000334.1:0-3111 GCA_964606215.1 uncultured Lachnospiraceae bacterium | reverse complement strand
AAAAGAAATACTTTATTCGAGGCTTTGGAATAGGCGTTCTGTTTGCTGCCATTATCTTTGGCATATCATACGGGACACATAATACAGATGAAAAAGTGATTGAGCGTGCCAAAGAGCTTGGTATGGTAAAGGAAAAAGAACAGGATGAAGATACTCTGAATCTTGCTACGTCTGCACCGAAAGAGGGTGCGGAGGCGTCTGCACTACCAGAGGGAACCCCAGACTCCGGGAAGGATGATTCTAAGAAGGATGACAATTCCGGGAAGGGGGAGGATGGAGAGAAGGTGGATACACCAGATCAGGCGAAAGCGCCAACGGTGACTCCCCAGCCGAGCCCTCCAACAGAGGTGGTGATTCAGAAGACGCCAAAGCCTTCCGGGGCGGGGAAGGATTCTTCGGGAGGAAAGACCAAAATAGCAGTAGAGATTACTTCTGGAATGTGGTCGGATACAGTGGCAATCCAACTGGCAGAGGCTGGATTGGTAGACGATGCGGCGGCATTTGACAAGTATTTAAATCAAAATGGCTATGCCAGTAAAATCAAGACCGGTTCGTATCAGATTGCACCGGGATTATCTTATAAAGAGATTGCCAAAATGATTTCCGGCCAGTAGGAGGCGGAAAACATTTTGGCATTTGTCCGTGTTTTGCATAAATGGAGGAGAGATGAGATTCAGACCCTGTATAGACATTCATAACGGAAAAGTGAAACAGATTGTGGGGAGTACACTGCGGGATGCAGGTAATCAGGCCTCGGATAACTTTGTGTCAGATTTGGATGGTGGTTATTATGGCACTTTATATAAGAAGGCAAATCTTCCCGGCGGACACATTATTTTGTTGAATCCAAAAGACAGCGAGTATTATATAGAAGATATCCGTCAGGCAAAGCTTGCGCTGCAGGCATTTCCAGGGGGATTGCAGATTGGCGGGGGCATTGATGCCTCCAATGCCAGAGAGTGTATTGAACTCGGTGCAACTCACGTGATTGTTACATCTTATGTGTTTTCAGAGGGAAAAATCAATCTGGAACGCCTGCAGGCGTTAGAGCGTGCGGTTGGAAGGGAGCATCTGGTGCTGGATGTCAGCTGCCGCAAAAAAAACGATGGAAAATATTACATTGTAACGGACCGCTGGCAGCATTTTACGGAGGTGGAGCTGACCATATCCACCTTTGAATGGCTGGGAGCCTATTGTGACGAGTTTCTGGTGCACGGGGTTGATGTGGAAGGAAAGGCGTCTGGTATAGACAGGGAATTGGCAGAGCTACTTGGCAGATGGAGGGGGCAGACCATTACCTATGCTGGCGGCATCCGCAGTATGGAAGATATCGCGCAGATTGAAAAATATGGCGGAGGACGTCTGGATTTTACGGTGGGAAGTGCACTGGATTTGTTTGGTGGAAACATTTCTTTTCAGGAGCTTGCTGAAAAATATCATATGGAATGAAGGGGAAATTGGAGACGGCAGAACCGAAAAATATAACATTTTGTGGTAAAACAGCAGAAATAGCAAAAATTTCTAAACAGCGTAAATCATCGGATTTACGCTGTTTTTTAAGGATTTTTTAACATTTGTTAAGAAAAAATTAAAAAACTTGTTTCAAAAGGGTTGCAAATATTAAAAATCATGTTATAATTGTTACATAAATGTTACAAAAACATTTTATAATTATAAATTTCTGGAGGACATTATGAGAGTAAAAAGGTTTGCATTGCTGGTATTAGCAATTCTGTTTATAACAGGATTCGGTATGGTGTCTGTGACACAGACAGCTTCCGCTGCAAAGAAAGCAAAGACAACTTCTACTGAAGAGTCAGAAACAAAGAGTGAGAAGAGCACAAAGAAAACCAAGAAGAAAGCAAGTAAGAAAAAATATACAAAGAAAGATTTGCGTTTGATGACTTCTATTATTTATGCGGAAGCAGGAAATCAGTCATATGCCGGTAAGCTTGCAGTAGGAATCGTGATTATGAACCGTAAGCGTTCATCAGAGTTTCCAAACACTGTGAAAGGTGTTGTTTATCAGAAGGGACAGTTTTCACCGGTTCACAACGGAGCATTGAAAGCAGCATACAAGTTGTATGACAAAGGATATTTCGATAAGAAGAAAGCCTATAAAGATTGTAAGAAGGCAGCTATTGCAGCCTTAGAGGGCGCAAAGACCATAAAGGTGAAAGGCAAAGAGAAGAAGTTTTCCCGTTATTACTTCTTCAGCCAGTATTTATCCGATGCGAAATATACATTGGGTGACCATATGTTTAAATAAGATGCACAGTATAACATCAGATGAGGGGAATCCCCTTTGTCTGGTGTTTATCTTTTTTGCTTTTCTAATTTGCATTTATGTGTTAATATATACTTTAAGTGTATATGATGATACATAAGGAGGTTGCATCGTGGACAGGACAGAAGATGTTAAAGAAACGGTTTCGAGAAATTTTATTCAAATGGCCATTGACAAGGATTTGGAAGAGGGAAAGTATCAAAATATTACGACCCGGTTTCCGCCAGAGCCAAATGGATATCTTCATATTGGACATGCCAAGTCCATTTTATTAAACGCAGGATTGGCAAAGGAGTTTGGCGGTGATTTCCATTTGCGTTTTGACGATACCAACCCCGCCAAGGAAAAGACGGAGTTTGTGGAATCCATCCGGGAGGATGTGGAGTGGATTTGTGGCAGGAAAATTCCTGATGAACAGGTATATTTTGCATCCAACTATTTTGAGCAGATGTATGAAGCTGCCGTTAAGCTGATAAAGAAGGGAAAGGCGTATGTATGTGATTTGTCGCCAGAGGAGATTCGGGAATATCGTGGAACGTTAAAGGAACCTGGCAAGAACAGTCCATACAGGGAGCGCAGTGTGGAAGAGAATCTTGCTTTGTTTGAGGGAATGAAAAATGGAGAGTATCCGGATGGTTCCAAGGTTCTGCGGGCAAAGATTGATATGGCGTCCGGCAATATCAATATGCGGGACCCGATTTTGTACCGTGTGGCACGTATGGAGCATCACAATACGGGGGATACATGGTGTATTTATCACATGTATGAGTTTGCCCATCCCATAGAGGATGCCATATAGGGGATTTCCCACTCCATCTGTACTT
>CAZSGT010000333.1:0-3111 GCA_964606215.1 uncultured Lachnospiraceae bacterium | reverse complement strand
TGCGCTGCCATAAATCCTATATTATCAACATTTCGCAAATCGTGCGGATTGAGCCATACGGTAGATGGACTTATGTGGTGAAGTTTAAAGATACGGACATAACCGCGTTGATGACTGCTCAGAATTATGAGAAAATCAAAAAATTGTTTGCATAAGAAATATGGGGCATGGCGGTTGCTATGCCCCATATTTTATGCCGGTAAAGGTATTGAACAAGTCGTAGTAAATAGTGTATAATATCTATGACCAATATTTCCTTTGGGAATGTCGGTCTGCCAATGCCCATAAATCAAGGCTTAGTCTCAAAAAAGAGGGTGGGATTTGACGCTGCCAATTCATATAGGGGGGAACGATATGAGAGAGAAATATCTTGCGAAAATTAATATGCTGACGGTGATGGGGCATTTTTGTGCCATGATATTCATTGTTATAGGACTGATCTCGCAGATGAAGATGTCCGATCTGCCCATGGTGAACAGCATTTTGCCACTGGTGGCGGAAATTGCGGTTTCTGTTGGTGTGCTCATCATGTATATAAAATACAGGGGCAGCATTGTTTTTATCAGATACACGACCGTTGGTTTTTCGCTGGTATATATTATTATGATGCTGACTGCTTCATCAGGAACTTCATTCACATACATGCTGCCTTATTTAATCTGTATTATTTTGTCTTTGGATACCTGGTCGGTGAATGTGGCCTGTGTTGTTTTTTCAGTGATAAATGTAGTAAGGGCAGGTATGACTATCGCAGGAGCTGACGAGATTGCTTTGGTGCTGGAAGCGGTCATGATCGAGATAATTATCACAATACTCGTGACATTGGCTTTGCAGCGGGGAGTGAAACACCTGAATACGTTTTTCAGGGAATCCATGGGCGAGATACAGGATGCGATGCAAAGGAACGAAGCGGTAGCGCAGAAGATTGTGGAGGTGGCCCGGAATGTGGAGGAGCGGGCGGAATCTATGGCCGGTGATCTGGAGGCTATTGAAACGTCCACGCAGACCGTGAGCGAGTCCATGAACAATATTTCCGCGGGAACGACCAATACGGCGGAGGCGATTACGCATCAAACCGAGCAGACGCAGGATATTCAGAATATTCTGGATGAGACGCGGAGCAGGACGGACAATATCGTGAAACTTACCGGGGACGCGAAGAAAGCGCTGGACAGTGGAACCAGGGTAATGGGCATGTTGTTTGAGCAGGTAAGAGAGACGATAGAGAACAGTGAACTGATGGCGCAGACAGCGGTGCAGTTACAGGAAAAATCCAATGAAGTAAGAGGAATTACCAGTATTATTCTGGGTATTTCCAGCCAGACGAATCTGCTGGCGTTGAATGCTTCCATAGAGGCGGCAAGGGCAGGCGAAGCAGGAAAGGGCTTTGCGGTGGTCGCGGAGGAAATTCGAAAGCTTGCGGAGCAGACAAGGCAGGAGACGGAGAATATTACTGCGCTGATTGACGCTCTGTCCGAAAACGCGCAGCTGATGACGGACAAGGTGACAGCCAATGTGGAGAAGTCCAGACAGGAGAACGAAGCGGCGGAGCAGGCAGCAGGCCGGTTTGCCGAGATTACGGAGAACGTGAACATGCTGTCAAGGCATATCAAAGAGGTAAGCGAGATGATGAACTCTCTGGTGGAGTCCAATAACGCGATTGTTGACAGCGTAAATACGCTTTCCGCTACCAGTCAGGAGATCAGCGCCAGCACGCAGGAGGCATATAGCATCAGCGAAAAAAATGTGGATATGGTTAAGAGCTTTTCGATTTCTATGGATAATATTTTGCGGGAGATGGAAGTGCTTCGAAACTATACAAAGCAAAGTAATTGATATACTGCCATTATATACCAACAGTGAAAATGAGGTTTGCTTTTGCATAAAAGGAGTATGCGGACGGATCTAATGGGAAAGCATATGGAAAGGATATAGTTGTCAGTATGATAAAAGTGGCATTTTGCGATGATGATCTTTTTGCGATAAATGAAATTAGTGCATTGTTTGACCAATATTGTGCGGAGCATGATTGGGAGATTGCATGTACAGAATTTCACAGCCCATTGGAATTACTGGCGGAAATTGAAAATGGGACGCATTTTGATATTCTGTTTCTGGATGTCATTATGCCGGGACAGAACGGAATTGATGTGGCAAGAGAAATCCGGCAGCATGACCACACTATAAAAATAATATTCTTGACATCATCTTCTGAATTTGCAGTGGAATCCTACACCGTTGACGCATTTTTCTATTGTGTAAAGCCGATTGAAACAGAAAGATTCTGCAGGTTGATGGATTCCGCCATTTCCCAGTGTGAAAAGGAGAGACAGGGCGGCCTGATATTGCGCTGTAAAAACGGAATTACGCAGATTGCTCTGGAAAAGCTGGTATACTGTGAAGTGATTGGACGTACCTTGGTATTTCACATGCAAAACGGAATAAATTATGAAAGTGTGGGAAGTCTGAATAAATTGAACAATGAACTGGCGCAGTATGGAAATTTTCTGCGGCCTCATCGTTCGTTCCTGATCAATATGGAGTATATCCAGAATATATCCTATAAGGCAATCACGTTGGAAAATCTGGAAAAGATCCCGATTCCCCATGGAAAGTGCGAGGAAATCAAAAACAGATATCTCGACTATGTGTTTAGCAGAAAGCGGAGATTCATTTTATAAAATACATAAGATTAATCAATCTGGCCTCCGTGGGTGTGTTTGGCATAATCTTATCCGCATCTTTCTGTGACACTCTCTGGACGCGGTGCTTTGTCTTCTTAACAGGAAAAAACTCTGGCCGATCATTTCCGTTATGACAGCATATTTGGTGTTTGTATTTCATACAACGGCGGCGGAACGACAACGCAGTCTGTTGGAACAGGCACAGGAATATATCAAGGAGGTTTCTTTTACAGATTACAAATTCCTGTGATGAAACGATAGTCTTTGACCATGGAATCTTTTACGAGTTCTGATTTGAATGTCTTTTTGTATCTGTTCAGAGTCATGCAGCGTTTTGCGGCTGGTTATGGACAGTTTTTTGCTATAAAGAACCCTTAATTGCAATCCGAGATTCCCATTCAAGAGGGAAAGATAATTACAAACAGAA
>CAZSGT010000332.1:0-3119 GCA_964606215.1 uncultured Lachnospiraceae bacterium | reverse complement strand
CTTTCCGGCGGATGGGCTCAAAAAGTGGCAGTGGCCAGAAGCTTTGCAAAAAATGCCCCTATTGTACTCCTTGATGAGCCTTCCAGCGCACTGGACCCTATGGCGGAATATCAAATGTATGAGACAATTATGGAACTCTGTGGTGGGGAAAAAGAAAAAATAGCAGTCATTATATCCCACAGGTTGTCATCTGCAGCCATGGCGGATACCGTCTGTCTGTTGCAGGATGGGAAGTTAAGGGAACATGGGACACATTTGGAGCTGTTGGAAAAAGGTGGTATTTATGCGGATATGTTCAAGAAACAGGCAGAAAGTTATCTGCAGGATATAGCATAGGTTGGAGGAGAAAATGTCGGAACAGAAAATAACGGTAAAAAGAACGATTTCCAATAACTGGTTTTTGTTGAAAATTGCGTTACAGGAGGCACCGCTTTTTACTATTGAACAGTTGACTACCCGCGCCAGACATCGTTTGATTGTGTTCGTGGAGCATATTTATATGATTGGCTACATAATCAATTGTATCCAGTATCAGAAACCATTCTTGGAGGTATTCTGGTTTGTAATAGCAGTGTTTTTATTTGTAACATTGGTGGCACAAGTTTTACCGAATTATGTTGAAACGAAGCTGAAGCCTATTTCCCGGGAGAAAATCCACAAAAGGATTCGTATGGAGTTGTATCAAAAGGCAGCAGATATGGATTTAAAAAACTATGACAATCCTGAATATTATAATGAATTCGTCTGGGCCATGGGAGAGGCGGCGGAGCGGACAGAAGGAGTGATAGGAACTTGTGCTGTTTTTATCGGGGAGATTGTGGGAATTCTGGTATTGACGAGTTATGTGATGACCCAGGATAGATTTGGGCTATTGTTGTCCGGACTTTCTGTGGCGTTTTTGCTGTTTTTGAAGAACCTTTATAATAAGTATTGGATGAATTTTATGGAAAAAGTCAGACCTTTGGAGAGAAAACGGGATTATGCGGGGAGGATATTCTATCTGCCCGAGTATGCCAAGGAATTGCGTTTGAGCCATGTGAAGCCGAAGCTTTATGATGAATTCCATGAAACTTCAGAGCAGATTCGCAAAATAGCAAAAAAGGAAACCAGAAAATTACAGATTCTTGAAATGTGTATTGAGTATGGATGCAGCAGACTGCTTTTTGACGGTGTATATCTTACATGGGTATTGTTTCAGGCTATGGTGAAGGGTACTTTTGGATATGGTACGGCAGTGACATTGTATAATTCATGTGGAAATCTGCAAGGTTGTTCCCAGAGTCTGGCAAGGGTTCTTGCGCAGTTTCCGGAACATGGACGGTATATTGAAAAAATACGTCATTTTCTGGAGTGTCCAGTGGAAATACATCAGGAAGAGGATGCGGAAACTGTAAAGGATAGGTTTGAGGAGCTTAGTCTGCGTAATGTATCTTTTGCTTATCCGGGAGGAGATCAGGTCTTAAAGAATGTCAGCCTGACTATCCATAAGGGGGAGAAGATTGCATTGGTGGGGTATAATGGTGCGGGAAAAACTACTTTGGTGAAGCTGCTTATGCGTCTTTATGATGTGACAGAGGGGGAAATCCTTCGCAATGGAGCTGATATCCGGGAATTGAAGCTTGACGAATATCGGCAACAGTTTGCTACTCTGTTCCAGGATTACCAATTGTTTGCGGCTACTCTGGGAGAAAACATCGTGATGGACAGAATTCCCATAGATGAGAATAGGGCAGGGTCGTTGCTGATCAAGAGTGGTTTTGACAGAAAATTTACATCATTATCAAAGGGTTTTGATACATCTGTAACAGAAGAATTTGAGGAGGATGGTGTGTCCTTTTCCGGCGGTGAGGCCCAGATGGTGGGGATTTGTAGAAGTCTGTATCAGGATACGCCTATTGTTGTATTGGATGAACCTTCCAGTGCATTGGACCCTTTAAGTGAGTATAATCTAAATCATACCATGATGAGTCTGGACAGGGATAAGACGGTGGTTTTTATTTCTCACAGACTTTCCACTACCAGATTGGCAGACAAAATATATATGTTGGAGGAGGGAAGAATCGTGGAGGAGGGTTCCCATGAAGAATTGATGGAGTTGCACGGAAAATATGCTGCCATGTTTCGGCTGCAGATGGAAAAGTACCGTTCATAGAAGAATGGATTTAAGGTAAAGAGTACTTAAAGGTAAAAATTCTTCCTGTGCAGTTGGATGCTCCACAGAGCATCCAACCTTGCTTTCACATTCGCAAAACCTGCGCTTATGCGTTCCTTACGTCTGCTTACGTATCCGCATTTTACTCATTTTAAAGTAGGTTGCTAATTCAACATTCCGCCTGCCTTGCAAAAAATGGCATGCAGGCAAACCATTGGATTGTAACTGCACAGGTGAAAAAATTATAACATGATAAGTTTTTTAAATCAACAGTAGCTGAACCCAATAGAACATGTTACAATAATAGAAGGTAACGGTTCAGACACTAATGTCATTTGTTTCTTTTCACAGGTTGGCCAGAAAGCCCCTCCCTCCGCTGCATCACCGGTTGTCGTAAATGTTAGCTTGCGGTTTGAGTTTGGCCTGCTGTCAGTTAAAGATGGAAATATAATCTGGAAAGTAAACCAGAGAGGAGACGGGAGAATGAGCGAAGTATTAAACGTGGAAGAAGTATTTGCCAGTAAAGTATTCACATTCGGCAAGATGAAGGAAAGGCTGCCCAGAAGCGTGTATAAAGAGGTGCAGAGGCTGATGGAGCAGGGCGGGGAGCTGTCGCTTGCGACTGCTGACGTGATTGCGAAGGCCATGAAGGACTGGGCGGTGGAGAATGGCGCAACCCATTACACACACTGGTTCCAACCCCTGACGGGCATTACGGCGGAGAAGCATGACGCATTTGTCACACACCCTGACGAAGACGGCAGGATGATCATGGAATTCTCCGGCAAGGAGCTGATTAAGGGCGAGCCGGATGCCTCTTCCTTTCCCTCAGGAGGGCTGCGTGCTACTTTTGAGGCCAGGGGATATACGGCATGGGACATTACATCCCCGGCTTTTTTGAAGGAAGATGCAACAGGGGTAATCCTCTGCATTCCTACTGCGTTTTGCTCTTATACCGGGGAAGCCT
>CAZSGT010000331.1:0-3119 GCA_964606215.1 uncultured Lachnospiraceae bacterium | reverse complement strand
ACCCGGACTACACCAGCCTTGGCACCTTAGACATCCAGCAGTCCGCCGGCGTTGTGCTCTCACAGCCACTGCGCGCCGAAAAACTCATTGGTCTCTCTGCGCTGGACCCAAACAAAAAAGTAAAAATATACGCTGACGTCCAGATTACCAGAGACGAAACCGTCACCTCCAATCTCCACATCCTGGACGGCAGCCTTGATTTGGAGGAAAACCATCTCACCGTAGACGGAAACCTCACCTTCAAAGGAACCATCCTCAGCGGCAGCGCCCTCACAGTCACCGGGAACTACACCCAGGCAAACGGACATACATCTGTCAAAAATCTCACCATCGGAAAAAATATGGAAATGGATGGCCGCGCCACTCTCTCCCTGTGGCAGGACTGCGCCCTCACCGTATATGGCGATCTGAGGAGGCACAGTCAGTACCACAGCCAGTTTGCCGGTGGAAACGTCACTCTCGGTGGAAACATAGACATCGGTAACAGCGAAGCCGACGGCACCCAGATCCGGCAGGACGAAGACTGCACTGTCCGGCTCACCGGTACCACCACCCAGAACGTATACACCGAAGAACCCTCCTCCTGGTACTTTGGCACCCTGGATCTCACGCAAAGTGCTGGTGTCACCTTTCATGACCCACTCATGGTAAAAATACTCAAAGGCTGGGACAAAATCCAGGGAAACCTTACCCTGGGTATATGCGGCATAACCCTCACTGGAAACGAAACCCTCCATGGCAGTCTCTCCCTGAACCAGACCAGCCTGGAGTTAAAAGGCAACGCCCTCACCGTATATGGTGACTTCCTCTCCACGGACAGCCTCCTCTATATCCAGGCAGGCACCCTCATTATCCAGGGAAACATGGACATCGAAGGAATCTCCAACCTGCAGATGATACACATAAAAGACTTCATTGAAGTATACGGAAACTTCAGCATCTGCACCAGCCTGTCCCAGGAAGAACTCAACAACGGAACCCTGTACATCCATGGGGACTTCTGGCAGGGCGGCCAGGAACGCTCCTTTGACGCTGTCGAAAAACACAAAACCTACTTCGTCGGAACCGGGGAACAGCACATCCTCTTCCGGTACGACGAAACCTCCCAGTTTGCCAACGACGATTACGCAAAATTCAATCCCAACGTCATCTGGGACAATGACCCCTCCGACTGGCTGGACGCCACCTACTACTTCTGTAAAGGCATCAGTAACTCCGTAAACATCGTGGAGCAGCTTTCGGAACTCTCCCAGGGGCTTGGAATCTTTATCGAACAGACCAGGGCGGCCATCGAAGAAGACCCCACTGGATTTGCCATGGGCGTCCTGGAAAAAGCGGAAATTACTGCAAAAGAAGGCGCCCTCACTGTCATCGAAAACATCTTAACTTGCGGTCTTGTGTTCCAGGTAAAAGCCGTCCAAGCGGTCATGGGGGTTTGCAAAGAAATCAGTGAATACTACAGTGACACCACCATCGGCAAGTGCCAGAAAATAGAAAAAACCGGTGAAGCCTTCGGGGGTCTGTGCCTCATTATCATTGATATCGGAAATGCCGTCAAAGACATCAGTGTTGCGGACATCAAGCTTATGGCAGAAGCCCTGGAAAATGGCAGCAAAACCGCCCTTGCCATGGCATCCGGGGACGCCCTTGCCATGGGGCAGTCATTAAAGCACCTGCTCACAGAAGAAGCCGTCGAAGCCTTTGCAGGCATGACAAAAAAAGAAGCACGCTACTTAACCCGTGCCGTGGAATCCCTGTCAAAAGAAACCGGGGACTTTGTCAGCGACCACCTCTTTGCCACCCTGCGCCACCAGTTTGAAAAAGGAACATCCCGGGCAAAAGCAGTCAAGCTTGCAAAAAAACTTTTCAACAAGAGACAGGCAGTCGGCAGAATGTATGACTACCTGGACGATGCAGCCAGAGCTGCCATGTATGAGTTCGTTGAAGCGGAAGACGTGCTGGAAGAAGAAGTGGAGCAGCTGGGAAAAATCGCCCAGACATACCAGGCGCAAACAGAAAAGGCGTTGGCGAAAACACAGCTGGATGACTTGCTGGGAGACAGTAGTCTGGGCACGAAGAGTGTGGAAGAAATCGTGGCGGGGTTGAAAGAGGCTGACAAGAAAACTGGAACAGTTTGGGATAATATAAAACCTACACAACCTATGCGTAAAGGAACACAAATCCCCAAATCATTTAATATTACAATAGAGAGACAGGAATTTTGGGTAAATCCAAATGGAACAAAACATATGTATGAGTATGTGACAAGGGATGGACAACATATTGGAACGCTTACAACACCTATAAATAGTCAGTCTATATTAACCGAATTTGAATTTGCGTTAAAAGATGCTATTCAGAAAAATGGTCTTAAACTAGATGAGATAATTTATGGTGGGGAATGGGAATTTATAATAGTATCTCCAAGGGAGGAAGGATTAAATTATGTCATAAAGCATGCTAGATATAACCCACAATAATTTTGATTTCAGGATGGTGAAAAAATGTTATATTTAAAAGAAGTAATAAGTAGCGGGGCATGTGAAGTAAATATTGATTATTATGTGCCTTTTACAATAAATATTGATAGTGAAAAAACGAATGCAAGGCGTATTTGTTGGAGAACGGGCAATTTTAAAAAATCACTAATTGAAATTTCCATAGATGAAGAAAGAGGTATAGTGCAAGAAATAACGCTAGTATCAGTAGATAAAGTGTTTTCAATAGATACAAAATTAAAGCGTACTAGTAAATGTGAAAAGGGTGTACCAGCATTTAGAGTTAATGGAAGTTTAAAAAATGCTTTATCCGATTATATAAAAGATTTCAATGTATATTTGAATGAAGAATATATTATGGTGAAATTGGATGAGAGTACAGGAATTCATAGATACATTGAACTAGAAAGGGTATTGTTTGGTATCAATAGAGAAGATAGATTAGTTTCAATCATAATCAGAAATTTGTCTAATTATGATTATAACGAACTGAAAGCTGGTTTAAAACTATAGCATAGTAAAATGAAGATTGAATGAAATTGGGAATCGTATGATGAATTATTCCTTGGAAAATTATTCAGAATTTAATGCTATTAATAATGCGTTAAATAATAATTCTAA
>CAZSGT010000330.1:0-3121 GCA_964606215.1 uncultured Lachnospiraceae bacterium | reverse complement strand
ATTCCCAAATCCATCTGGTTCTTACTGAGCACGGAAAGCGCCACCTTCATCTCATCCCATGTCTTTGGAAGCTCCATATCCAGCTCCTTTAAAATATCCTTGCGGTAGAACATCATCAGGAAAGACTGGGTCTCTGGAAGAGCAAACACTTTGCCGTCAAACTTAAACGGCGTCATGGCACTGTCATAGAACCGCTTCTCAATCTCCGGCAAATCGTCAAACTGTGCCAAATCTGCCACCGCATTACGAATACCATAGTTCATCGGAATATCGTTGGACGCCTGGGTTACCGGCATACCAGCTACCACTGCGTTGGATACCTGCACTGCCACATCAGGTCCCTGTCCCGCAAGGGTCGCCTGCAGCAGCGTCTGCATATTTACCAGCATAACATTTACATTGATACCGGTATCCCCTGTAAAGGAAGAATCAATCAATGACTTGATAACGTTAGCCTGGTCACGTCCGGTACCAACCCACACAGTGATTGTATTATCGCTGTCCATGGTATCCTCATCGGCCACATTACCAATCTGGTTATAGTCAATTACAAAGGAATAATATAGTTTCTTTGCCTCATGCACCACCTTATCTATAGAAGAACCGCCACTGCTTTTTATCTTCTCTCCCGGTGCATGAATATAAATAGCATCCAGACCTAACGGCTGTGCAATCGCACCGGAAATCCAGTTACCACATGCGCGCACATTGGTTTTAAAGGAACCAAGAATCTTGGAGAAATACTCCTGGTCCGCAATCAAATCGTTCAACTGGTCACGCATGGTCACCAGCACAGTCTCTTTATCACTACCCTTACCAGCTACCTCTTCCAGTCTGGTAAGTACCTCATCCAGCTCATCGCGGACAACAATCAGCTCATCCTCCAACTCGGGAAGCGTTTTCTCTATCTGGTAGTCACGATATGTATCTGGTGCAACACCGGTAATGCGGATAACCTTTCGGTACACTGCATTCAAATCTGACACCACATCCTGCACGGCACTGGTAATCTTGGAAAAATCACCCAGCACAACCTCCATGCGGAGTGTATGCTTGCCCGCTGTCAAGTGGAACTTGTATGTCTCGCCACCTTCATCTGCCAGCGTGTTCATCTGCCAGCTCTGGTTATACCGGAAACCGTAGTCATTCATCTCCTCAAAAGGTACTGCCCCATCTATATAAATCTTTCTGGATACATAGATGCCTTTTACATAGCTCTGCTTTGCATGAAGCGTAATTTCATACAGTCCATCTTCCGGAGCTTCGAAATCCCATTCTAACCACTGTCCAGGCATACTCCAGGAACCGCCTCCCACAATGTTGTTTAACAGACACTTTGCACTGTAAGGTGATACTTCCGGGGAATTAGAATCCTGCTGCGGATACAGCATCTGCGAAGATTTCCGGTTGGCATATTCCGCCTGAATCTCAATGGGTTCTCCAGAATACTTGCTGGCGTTATATGTACTCAAAACTGTCTTGTAATCTGCTGCTTTCTCAGAATTACCCAGGATAATTTTGCGCAGCACCATCGGCTCACGAATGGATATCATCGTAATCGTATGTACGCCGGCATCCAGATATACAGACAGGTTATCTGTTACATATCCCTCACTGTCATAGAAATTGCTTGTCATCCATTGTGGCGCCTCCACCTGGGTAGGTTTCAAATCATTTCCCTGATTATCCTTCTCCCATTCCTCCGTGCCATTTACCCACACACGCTGGAACTCCAGCAATGCAAGCTGGGAATAAGGAAGTTTCCCATCAATGAAAATACCTCTCTGAATCGCTGCATTCTTTCCTTTAATAGGATAATACAGCAAAGAAAGGTCATACAATCCTGCTTGTGTTATATTTACTTCATACTCAATCAGTCCAGACTCATCCGTCTTAACAGATGTACCCTCCATGCCTTCATAATTATCCATGGTCTCTACATCCATGCCTTCTGTCCGGATATAATTCGCCGCATCAATCTCTATGGTTGATGACGGTCTGGATGCGCTTTCATGTTCCTGCAAGTACGCATCATACCCCTCAACGTTGCCTTCTACAGAATACGAACTCAACGTATCCTCATACTGGTCTAACGTTGTGGTTGTTGCTGCATCTGCGCGGTTGCATGCAATCGAACAAGGGATAATACCCAGTCCAAGGCATACCCCAAAAGCAGCAGACAGAATTCTCTTAAACAACTTACTTCTAGACATCTTTTACCTCCTTCGCATTTTCTATATATTATAGTGCAATTCGTACAATAATACCAAATTTAGGCGCACAAAATATATAAATATTATATAATATTTTAGTAAATAACCACCTGCTTGTCAATATCCGCCGTGATTATTCCCAATTAATACCATCTCTTACTGGTAATACCATACATTTTTCTCTTCCTCCGTGGACGCCTCCGGCATATATCTGCGAATCACGGGCTCCAATAAATAGGAAGCAAGAAAACATCCCAATCCCGGAAAAATAACAAGCGCTACCGCTGGAAAACGCAGGGTCACCAGCACAAGACCCAACAAAATGCCAAGTATTCCCAAAGTGTAGGGTAAATACTTAAAAACACAGACCATTGCCAGCTGGAACAGCTTACGAAGCCGCAAATCAAAACGGGTCATAAGAGGAAATAAATATGCAGCAAAAGCAACAAAAATCACAAATACTGCATCATACATAATCACCAGCAGCGTCCCATTTAAAGTCTGCGCCCTGGCAAAATACTCTCTATCCACAATAACGCTGACAAATACAATCAGTAAAAACAAAGTAAAAAGAATTCCCTTTTTCCAGACTCTGCGAAATGCTGAAAAAAAATCTTTGCTAACGTATCCACTATCAAAACGTATACACTTGACAACCGCATAATACAATGCAATTGTTGATGGCCCGATGGTTACCACAGGTATACAGCATAGCAGCCATAAAAAACTTGCCAATATCAAACTGCCGGCCTTGTTAATCACCGTAATTACAGGCCCGTCCACCTGAAACCATTTTCCTATGCTACCACCACCTTTATCCAGGTTTTCTTTGTCCGGATATAACCGATATCTATAGGGAAACGCTGATTAAAGCGTTTCCTGCGCCGGATTTGCGCCGCAAGGCGGCA
>CAZSGT010000329.1:0-3125 GCA_964606215.1 uncultured Lachnospiraceae bacterium | reverse complement strand
TTTGCTGTGTTTTTGTCTCTGTTCCATTGTGGGATGTGGCAGAGTGCCTATGGACAACAGGGAGATTTCGGTAGAAAACACGCCGGTTCCATTTGATATAAACTTAAATGAATCCCAGCCTGTGGAAAAGTTAAATGTAGAAGACATTGCCAGTGTGGAGATTCACTACGGAAATGGGAAGTTTTATTTATCTGCTGCGCAGATGGAAAAGTTTCTGTCTTTATTGCAGAAAGTACAGTATGGAAAAGAAGTAGAGAGTACGACGTTATATGGTGATAGAGGAAATTTTATTCTCTATATGCAGGATGGTACTAAATTATTTTACAATGTGATTCAATGGGACGAGGAAGGGAAATGTGATATCGGTCATACGTGGTATGAAGCGGAACCGGAATCTGTTCTGTTGCAAATCAATGAGATGGAAAATCAGATGGCTGAGAAGTACCAGAAAAGATTCACCGAGGAACGCTACAATGGCTTGAAGGGCAAAGGGGAACGCAGTATTTATTACACGAAATTCTGTGACCGGGAGCTGGCGTCCTGCAACGATGAGATTTACGGATATATCAAACAGGAGATGAATAAGTTAGAAGTCACGAAAAAAATGAATGTCCATCTTACCAATGCAGTTACGGAGCTGGGCGACGGAAAAGTGCTGATGCATTTCCACGGCTCAGTGCGCTATCGCAGTACGTGGGAGTTTCAGGAGATTTCTTTTACACTGCTGTGTGACACCAAAGAGAAACGGGTAATACCGTATTGGTAAAAACGATAAGTTAGTTCGTTGAAGAATGAAGGCGTTTATTACCACAGATTCATATCGAAAGTATTTAAATAACTTTGCGCATACGTAGAGAGGGATTGCAACTTTCACAAAGTTTGTGTATAATATAGTCAGGTATGGTAGTTTATTTTATGAAAGGAGGCGCCTATGAACGGAATTTCAGGCACAAGTAGGAATTATTACGGTCAGATTGCCAGTGGCAAAAGACTTATGAGTGCGGCAGATGGGGCTTCTGAATTAGCAATTACCCAGAAAGAAAATGCACAGATTCGCGGTTACGATGCTGGTACCCGCAATGCAGAGGATGGATTGTCTGCGTTGAAGGTTGCAGACGGAGCCGTAGGAGGGATTGCGGATAGTTTACAGCGTATGCGGGAGTTAGCGTTACAGGCGTCAAATACAGCGGTTGTTTCCGATGATGAGCGGCAGATGATGCAGCAGGAGATTGACCAGCTTAAGCAGGGGATTGCAGAAATCGCCGGCAATACAGAGTTTAACACCAAGAAACTGTTGGACGGTACCAACCGGGATATGTATATTGCATCTGGTGCCAACGGCGAGGGGCATGTGATTGATACCGGGGATGCGACGCTGCAGGCACTGGGAATTGCAGATTTTGATTTGACAGGAGATTTTGATATCCAGACTATTGATGATGCTCTTGCACAGGTATCCAAAACACGAAGCAGCATTGGAGCGCAGAGCAATGCTTTGGACGCCACTATGGCATACAACCGGACAGCTTCTTATAATCTTACCAATGCTGTCAGTAGGATGGAAGATACCGATATAGCAAAAGCGGCAACGGAGCTGGAGAAGAAGAGGACATTGGAGACTGCACGTTTTATGATGCAGAATAAACAGAGAGAACAGCAGGAGCAGAAGCTGCGTATCTTTTATATGTAGTGGAACAGTGTGTGTTGGCTATAAACGGATTGCATTTGCATTCCGGTACAGAGACCTCTTTGAATTTGTTTCAGAACAGAGCAGATTCAAAGAGGTTTTCGTTACAATAAGCTGGTGTCCGCGAACGTGAGAAACTCGCAAAGAGTGTTTCTAATCGTTGTGTAAGAAAGAATCAATGAGGGGAGTTTAAAAGATGCAGATTAAGCTGGTTGCAATGGATATGGACGGAACCCTGCTGGATAGCAATAAAAGACTGCCTGCAGATTTCATGGACTGGGTGCGGATGCATCCAGATATAAAAACGGTGATTGCCAGCGGGAGACAGTATTATAAATTGGTAAATGATTTTCTTCCCATTCGGGACCAGCTGGTTTATGTGGCAGAGAATGGCGGGCTTGTATTTGAAAATGAGGAGATACTATACAGCAATGAAATGCAGATGGAAGATGTCCGTAACTGCCTGGAGAGAATTGACGCAATCAGGGGAATGACACCCATTGTGTGCGGAGCGGGGTCAGCATATATGCGTCCGGTTCCGGAGCATGTCCGCAGGGAAACTAAGATGTACTATGCCCGTCTGCAGCAGACGGAAGATTTGTGTGAAGCGGCATCCCGTGATACCATTGTGAAAATTGCAATTTTTGTGGATGAGAAGATGGCAGAGGCTGCCATGAATCATTTTAAAGATATCCCGGAACATCTGGCGGCGGTTTTGTCTGGAGATAGCTGGATTGATATTGCAAACAGGTCGGTGAATAAAGGTGTGGCAGTGACCGCTATTCAGAAAAAATATGGGATTGCCAGGGAGGCGTCCATGGCGTTCGGAGATTACCTGAACGATACAGAACTGCTGAAAAGCTGTGAGGAAAGCTATTGTATGGAAAACGGTCATCCCGATTTAAAGGCATTGGCAAAGTATGTGACAGATTCCAATGATAATAACGGTGTGATGAAAGTTTTATACGGGGTGGAGTAAAAGGGGAACCAGGCGTAGGATGCCTATTTGTTCCGTGACAGAAAGGAGTGGACAGAGTCGGTATGAGAAAGCGTAAAATGTTGTGTATCATCGCGGCAGTATTTATGTTTCTATCTGGGATTTGTCTGGAAATTACCAGGGCAAATGCCTTGTTTGTGTACCCATCTGTCCAGGCAGCAGACGGCCGCATTACATCCATAAATGAGACTGGCATGGAGGAACAACTGTGTACCTCAGAGATGCTGGGTGTGCGTATGGATGCCGGACTTTGTCAAAGAATAAACAGGATGTATGTGCAGAAGCGGGGAAGTGGTATTGCCCTGTATGTGCTTTTTCCAGATATATTTTCAGAGGGAAAAGAAAGCTGTTTTACAAATTCTCTGGTATTTCCATTTTATTTTCCGTGTCAGGATGTATTTGTCACAAATTATATTCACCAATCGGATGGAAAAAAACGAA
>CAZSGT010000328.1:0-3129 GCA_964606215.1 uncultured Lachnospiraceae bacterium | reverse complement strand
CCGCATCATCTCTTGTAAAGTAAGAAATCCCCACCATGTTATACGTATTCTCCCCTCCTTTTCCAATCCAGCCAATCCGTTCTCCCTCCATACGAAAAACCCAGTCATCCGACCAGCCCGCCTGCATCCTTCCATAATATACAGACTGACCGTGGGAGATTTTAAACAGGCTGTTATCCTCAATGACCAAATCCCCCTCACAGATATAACAGGGGCCCTGTCCCAGCACCTCCCTGACAGCATAAATGGAAGAAATATTGTTAACCGTCTGGTAATCCGGATTGGGCACCAGGGTAACCTGAGGATACTTTGCACACAACGGCGCAAACTGTTCCCCCAGATATCCTGTCACAATATATATCTGTTCTATACCTGCTTCCACCATGGCATCCAGAACCGTTTCTATCATGGGTTTCCCGCATACCGGAACCAACGGCTTTGGCATGTGCTCCGTCAAGGGACGCATTCTGCTTCCCAGCCCTGCCGCCATAATGATGCCAATCGCCTTACTGTCCATATCGTTTGCCTCCGTCATCTACATGCCTAATATTTGCAGCGCCTCATCAAATACTTTGTAAAATCCCTGGATATCCTCCTCGTCTATGGCTCCAAGAGCACATAGACGGAATGTGTCTGAACCGTCTATCTTTCCGGGATATATAGTATACCCCCGAGCATAACAATAATCATGTACCGCATCAAAATCCCATCTATCATCTTTGGGATAATATGCACAGACTACTAAACCCGCCTGCACTTCTTTCGGTAGCAAAAGTGAAAAACCCCGCTCCACCAGTCCGTCATACAATGCATGAAATACCCGGTTGTGGCGTTCCCATTTCGCACTCTCACCCTCTGCAAAATACTCCGCAATGGCCTGCTTTGTGGCATATGCCGTCTGCACAGGAGGCGTAAAATGCATCTGTCCAGTAGTTTCAAAAAAATGATACTGCATATACAGATTGCAATAATATGAACGTTTTGGATACGCAGCAGACGCTTCAATCAGCGCACGCTTCCCAATAACAAAGGAAAGCCCCGTCATGGACATCAGGCCTTTCTGAGCAGACGCCATGCAAAAGTCAATATTTTCCTCCTCGATATCAATAGGACGCAAAGCATAGGTGGACGTGGTATCCACCACAAATACGCCCCCCGCCTCATGAACAATGGCCCCTATCTCCCTAATGGGATTGAGAAGTCCGGTACCCGTCTCATCATGGGTGGTATAAACCAGCGCAATATCCGGATTCTCTTCCAATATCTGCCGCAGCTGCCCCAAATCTGGCAAAGTATCTGTGGCAAACTTCAATTCTTTATATGGCAAACCATAATACATGCAAATCTCCACTGCTCGCTGTGAATATGCTCCATTATTTACGATCAGAATCTCTTTCCCCTCTGGCAGCAATGAATTAAGACAGACATCCATACATATCGTACCGGAACCACAAAACAACACCGAGGTGTATGTTTCTTCGTCACCATGAACAATCCGTACCAGATCCTTTCGTATCTGTTCCATAATTTGTTGAAACTCCTCTTCCCTTGGACAAATATCCGGAATCACCTGTGCAAACTTTACTGTATCTGTGGTGGTGGCTGGTCCGGGGTTTAGCAGTACATTTCTCTTTATATCTGTCTTTGCATTCATGCTACAATTCTCCTTTTATATAATCAATCCTTTTTCCATTGCATATTTACAGCTCATCAATCAACGTAATAATTTCCTTTATCGGCATCAAACGCTCATCTACTTCCTGTGCCCGGTGATATTTCAATATGTCTTTTGCGGTTTGTTCCATTGCCGGAAATGCACTTCGGGTAAGCTGGTTGGCATAAATCACAATATTTACCCCATGGGCTTTCAACTCATCCTCTGTGATACTGTTAAAGGAGGTGGGCACCACCACTATGGGCGTCTCTGTATTTTTTGCCCGGAAGGCATCGCAAAATTCCAGAATCTCATCCGGCGATTTCTTCCGGCTGTGTATCATAATTCCGTCCGCACCCGCTTCCACAAAGGCATGGGCGCGCGCCAGCGCATCTTCCATACCCTGCTCCAGAATGAGACTCTCTATACGGGCAATAATCATAAAATCATCGGTCAGCTGGACTTTTTTTCCGGCACGGATTTTCTCACTAAACTCTTCGATAGATGCCTGGGTCTGCTCCACTTCTGTTCCAAACAGGGAGTTTTTCTTCAGACCAGTCTTGTCCTCAATAATCACTGCCGAAACACCCATGCGCTCCAATGTGCGCACCATATACACAAAATGTTCTGTGATTCCACCGGTATCACCGTCAAAAATCACCGGCTTCGTGGTGACCTCCATCACGTCATCAATGGTACGGTACCGGGAAGTCATGTCCACCAGCTCGATATCCGGTTTTCCCTTCGCTGTGGAATCACACAGGGAAGAAATCCACATGGCATCAAACTGGTCGAATTCTCCATCATTCTCCACAACGGTTTTCTCCGCAATCAATCCGGTCAGACCACTGTGAACTTCAATCGCCTTCGCCAGTGAACGGATATCAATAATCTGGCGCAGTCTCCGGCGGCGGTATTCTGGCATGGCAAGCTTTTCCTTCAGCTTGTCATCGGCAAGCTTTACATTATCATTGTATGTATAGGACGGCTCAATAAGCTCGCCTCCGTACTTTCCCAGAAGCGTTTCCACATTATCACGTATTGCCTTTTCCGGTCCACGTCTCCAGTTATCCCCATGCACAACATAATCTGGCCGCAGTTTCTCTATAACCGTATCATACATAATGTCATTCTGAACGATTACCTCATCTACTTCTGGAATATCTTTTATCAACTGAAAACGTTGCTCAAAATCAAGAATCGGAAAACGATTGTAGCGAATCATCGCCGCATCACTCAATACTCCAACTACCACTCGTCCATATTTCTTCGCTGTATGAATGATATTCATATGCCCTTCATGAATAACATCCGTACAAAAACAAGCATATGCTGTTTTCATTTGCTGCCTCCCTTCACTTCATGTTAAACTATAAAAAAGAAGCTGTACTCTCTTAACTATCCCAATATGCCTCTAATCTTCTTCAGAAAACTGAAGAATCCAAACCAACAGTAAAAAAGATGACTTAAGATGC
>CAZSGT010000327.1:0-3137 GCA_964606215.1 uncultured Lachnospiraceae bacterium | reverse complement strand
TGACCCGGTATCGTTTTCCCCCATGCCTTGGCACAAGCTCTTTCTTTATATTCCTTTCCATATAGACAAAGGTAATGCCTCTGTCTCCGGAAATTCCCTCATGAATGGCATCCACCGAGTAATACACACTGGTATTGCTGGTCTTTACCCGTTCTGCCACAAACACCTGTCTTTGCAGCTTTGCCGCCACATGCCTGCTGGAAAGCTTTTCCAGCTTTTGTATCAGCTCCCCGGAGCGTTCTTTCGTAATGAAACGACTTGCCTGTACGGCATCCACCAGCAGCTTCAGCTCTGGCAGTTCAAACTCCCGGTTCATCACCCGGTATATGCCCGGGCGCCCTCCGGTATATTCAATCTCCATTCCATAGGCGCGCAATGCCTCTATGTCATCATAGATACTTTTTCTCTCTGCGTCCACGCCGTAATGTGATAATTCCTCCAAAATCCCAGGCATGGAAATTCCATGTTCTTCGTCGGTCTTGTCCAACAATATGCTCATCACATACAGCAGCTTTATCTTCTGGTTAAATCTCGCAGCCAACTTACACTACTCCTCTTCCTGTACTCGTATCAAATCCAGTACATCCACCGGTATTCCGAAATCCACCCGGATACTTTGTTTCGGATGAGGGCAGCTTTCTATGGGCTCGCCCTTATCATCCCACATCTGCAGTACTTTTGCTGGTATATTTTCACCGGAAGGTTTCATAATCTCCACCATATCGCCTACAGAAAACTTATTGCGCTGCTCCATTCCGGCAGTTCCCTTTTCATCCACGTCCATTACCAGTCCCAGATAGGTATAATGCCTTACATAGGTGTTGCTGTCGTAAATCTGGCTCTCATGTGTAGTCGGTCCAAAAAAGAATCCGGTGGTAAACTGCCTGTATGTACACTTGGAAATCTCCTCCTGATAATAAGGAATCCTGGAAGCATACAAATCCGGTGACTGTACATAATCATCTATGGCCTGTCTATACGTCCTTGCCACTGCTGCCACATACAGCGCGGTCTTCATCCTGCCCTCGATCTTAAAGCTGTCGATTCCCGCCTGGATTAACTCCGGAATATGTTCAATCATACACAAATCCTTGGAATTAAAGATATAGGTCCCCCGCTCATTTTCCTCCACCGGAAGATACTCTCCCGGACGGCTTTCCTCCATGACATAATATTTCCACCTGCAGGGATGGGTACAGGCTCCCAGATTGGCGTCCCTTCCCGTAAAATAATTGCTCAGCAGACACCTTCCCGAATGGGATATACACATGGCGCCGTGGACAAAGGTCTCAATCTCCAGATCCTCCGGAATATGCTTCCGGATACCTGCGATTTCCTCCAGGGATAATTCCCTTGCAGAAACCACCCGTTTTGCCCCCAGCTGTTTCCAGAACAGGTATGTCTGGTAATTCACGTTATTTGCCTGGGTACTGATATGAATCTCCATCTCCGGACAAACTTCCCTTGCTATGGCAAATACGCCGGGGTCTGAAATAATCAGCGCATCGGGCTTCACCTGGCTGGCCAGTTCAGAAAAATACTCCCGGACACCCGGCAAATCCCGGTTGTGCGCCGTAATATTTGCCGTCACGAAAACACGCTTTCCTCTGGCATGGGCAAATGCCACGCCCTCCCGCATTTCCTCCATGGAAAAATTCTTCGCTTTGGCGCGAAGGCCATACATTTCTCCACCAATATACACGGCGTCCGCGCCGTACACCACAGCCACCTTCAGAACCTCCAGACTACTGGCGGGTACCAGCAGTTCCGGCTTACCATTTTCTAGCATATGTCCTTTTTCTCACTTTCCGAAGCGGTCATTTCCTGCAGTGCAGACCTGAGCCGCTCCCTGTCTGTAATATAACTAACCGTAATGCCGTCTCCCACAGGCAGCACCGCCGTTCTCAATCCCTCCGTATGCATCAGCGTATACAGATATCTGCGCATCCTGCCGTGAATGGTCCGGTCCCTGCGGACCACCGCATATCGGGACTGCATAATCTCGCCGTCCTGCAATACATTATCCGAAAGCAGGACTCCATTGTCTGAAAGCAGCTCCGCCAGATATGGAAGCCAGTTCAGATACTGTCCTTTTGCCGCATCCATGAAAATACAGTCAAACCGCTTTTTCTCCTCCACCAGTGCCGCCAGCGCCTCATCTGCATCCATGGGCACCAGTGTGATTCTCCCATCGGAATCGTATTTCGCAAAATTCTCCTGGGCTGCCTGGATTCGCGCCGGTACTTTTTCAATGGTGGTAATGGACGCCCTCGTACACTCCCGCATCAGCAATGCGGAAAATCCCACTGCCGCTCCTACTTCCAAAATCATTTCCGGATGCTCTCTCTCCAAAAAAAACCGCAGAAAATTCTGCATGGACTTGCGGATAACCGGAACCTCATCTTTTAATGCGTGTCTCTCCAAATCCAGAAGGTACGCTGGCAGCTCCGGGCTTAAGGAGTCGATATACGTTTCCATACGTTTTTCTACTATCACTTCAATTCTCCTCCCCTGTGCCGGTAAGGACGGCAAGAATCTCTTCGTAAGTCATGGAGGGAGACAAGGTGTAGGTGCCAGAGCGTATGGGTTTGTCCTTACTGACGTCCAGCTGGCACCGGATATAAAAGGAGAGGTCACTTGTGACAATCCCCTGGTCATACAGTTTTTCTGCAATCATTCTGGTACTCTCCCCATTTGAAATCTCTATGACCACCGGCTCCCCCTCTGTAGAGGCAATCACCGGACCAAAAATGTCATAGGCAAAGGAATACGCCGTGGCTCCAGCTCTCAACACAAGAAAAAACAATATTAGATAAAGCAGCAAATGCATGGAAGCAGAAGCAACAAGTATCATCCATTTTTTCAAACGTATACTTCTCATAAAAACCTCCATTTTAAGCGGCATTCTCCGCTTACTCCAAAAATACATCATCAATCTGTGCAGCATCTAATACGGCATTGTTAATCTGGCGAATCATTTTACAAAGTTCTGCCTCCGCCAATAAAAAATCTGATACCAGACTGTTATTGCAAATACCTTCAAATTCCGTGCGAAGCCTTTCATTCACATCCAGAAAGCTGTCGCTTTGGGACATCTGCATACGAAAATATTCCTGCCTGTAACGGTTCACCTGGTG
>CAZSGT010000326.1:0-3148 GCA_964606215.1 uncultured Lachnospiraceae bacterium | reverse complement strand
ACGTGCCCCTCAGTGCTTCCTTTAACCGTTTTATCAAGCGCGTTGTGGATATTTTCGGCTCCCTGTTTGCAATTATTCTGTTTTCCATACCAATGCTTATTACTGCTATCATCATAAAAACTACCTCCAAAGGTCCGCTAATCTTTAAGCAGACCCGCATCGGCCTCCACAACCGGGAGTTTGAAATGTATAAATTCCGCTCCATGGTGGTACAGACAGAGGAATCTGAGCGTGAGGCATGGACGGTAAAAAATGACCCACGTGTGACGAGGATTGGCAAGTTTATCCGTAAGACAAGCATTGACGAGCTCCCCCAGTTATTCAATGTTTTAAAGGGGGATATGAGTCTTATCGGTCCCAGACCGGAACGTCCATTTTTCGTAGAAAAATACCGGGAAGAGATTCCCCGTTACATGATTAAGCATCAGGTGCGCCCCGGCATGAGCGGCTGGGCGCAGGTCAACGGTCTGCGGGGCGATACATCCATTGAAAAGCGCATTGAGTACGATTTGTATTATGTGGAAAACTGGCGCCTGGCTTTGGATTTCAAAATCCTGTTTATGACATTCTATACCGGATTTATCAATAAGAACGCATATTAGTGTACTGTACACTAGTGTGCTGACATCCGGGGAAATTATGACAGACATATAGGCAGCAGTTTTTCCTGCGGCTGGAATGGAGGATTCACATGGCAACAAAACAATCTGCAAAAAATAATGCGAAGAAGAAAAAAAAGGGAAGACGGAAACGCAGGCTGAAAATCATTTTCTTCCTGGAGTTTCTACTGCTGGCAGTAATCGTACTGGGACTGTCTTTTTTACTGCGCCTCAATTCCATTGAAAATTATGAGTTAAAGGATGTACACATTAATAGCTTTACCGATGAGAATATGAATGATTACCGCAATATCGCCGTGTTTGGTGTGGATTCCAGAGAAGGCAAGCTGGTGGAAAACTGCCGCAGCGATTCCATTATGATTGTCAGTATCCACAAAAAGACTCACGAGATTAAACTGCTGTCCATTTTCCGGGATACCATTGTGCACATCAATGATGAACACGGTTACGAGAAAATCACCCACGCATATGCCTATGGCGGACCCGATCTTGCCGTAAATACCATCAACGAAAACTACGATTTAAACATCAAAGATTTCATTACAGTAAATTACAGCGCCGTTACCAATGTTGTAGACGCTTTGGGCGGTGTGGATGTAGAAATCACAGAAGAAGAGCTGGATTATGTAAACGACTATACCAAGGATGTGGCTAAGGTGGAGGGCGTGGACTACACAAAGATTCCCGCTGCCGGCAAGCAGACCCTGACCGGTGTGCAGGCTACGGCTTACTGCCGTGTACGCTACACCGACGGCGGCGACTTTACCCGTGCCGAGAGACAGCGCACGATTATGCGCGCAATTTTTGACAAAGCAAAGGGCGCCAACCCCATCAAACTGGTAAACCTTTTTAACGAGATGACCTCACAGATTTATACCAGCCTCACAACAAAAGAAATGCTGGAACTGGGCGTGCATATCTTCCAATACGAAATCAAGGACCAGCAGGGATTCCCCTTTGAACTGGAGGGCGCCAACATTAACGGCATGTATGTAAACCGTCCGTTGACGGCATACACCAACACCATCTCCATGCACGAGTATTTATTTGAAACAAAGGATTTTAAACCCTCTGGCACCTGCGGAGATTACAGTACGGTGATTGAGGGGATGTATTAATTATTCCCCGTCCCCGTCAAACATCCCGTTCCACTCCTGGGTATCCAGAATCTGGCTGAAGGCTTCCTCCACGATTTCATACTCCTCATCATCCTCAATGTTGAGGATTTCGTATTCATCTTCACCGATGCTCTGCACACGGAACAGGGAATACTCGTCATCGTAGGGGGCATTGGCCGGTGTGAGGGCGGCATACTCCTTATCCTCAATCTCAAAAATCAATACAACCTCAAACTCTACTTCTCTCCCATCCTCCAACTCCAATGTGACAAAAATCTGTTCATCTTCCATAATCTTTACCTTCCTTTCTATTTGTTATTATATACATTGTCCCATACACACAGCGGAATAAAATCCCGTTGTCTGTTGTCTGTATGTGACAATCAGCCATCCCCCATCTGATAAATCAACACATCTCCCACCTGGATTTCCATACTGTCCGACGGCACAATCACTGCCCCGCTGCGGATAAACGCCACTATATCCACCTGGTACTCGGTCTCCGCCCCCTTCACCGTTTTTCCAACAAAGGGACTCTCCTCATCCACTGTGGCGCTTACTGTTCCCCGGACACTGCCGGAAGCAGCGTTTTCGCTTTGCATTCTCGTATACTGTTCCACAAAACCTGCGGAAATAATACCTGTGGGAATCGCCACTGCACCCACGCCGAGAAAAGAAATTACAATCGCCATTGTCCTTCCAAGTATGGTAACCGGATAGATATCCCCGTATCCCACAGTCAGTATGGTCGCCATGCTCCACCAGATTCCCGAAAACGCATTTTGAAATACCTCTGGCTGCATCTCATGCTCCGCGCTATACATACACAGCGATGACGCCATCATCAGCACCAAAATGATAAACACAGAAGATGCAATCTGATTCTTTTTTTCCACAAGAACCGAGGTAATGACATTAAAAGAATCGTAATGGGCGTTGATGCGGAACAAATGAAAAATCCTTACCACCCGAAGCATCCGGAGGGTAATAAATCCCGACAGAAAGAAAAAGGGTAAAATCGTACATAAGTCCACAATTCCATCAAAGGAAACCAGAAACCGAAGTACTGCCTTTCCTCTGCTTTTGTCCGGATAAAGATACTCTGCGGTCCAAATCCGCAAAAGATACTCGATTCCAAATATGATAACTGTCACAACCTCAATTCCCCGCAAAAGCCCGGCATACTCTGCCATCTCCTTAAAGGTTTCCAGATAGAGCACTGCAATATTTGCAAAAATCACTATGACTAAAAACAAATCAAAGGCGCGGCTGACAATATCTTCCCGCCTGCCAATCTGTATAATATCAAAAATGCGCTTCTTTCTTTTTTCGTCAATCAACCTATCCATACATCTTTCCTTTAACTATATCCATTCTGTTTTTGACTATAATAATCCCGGCAAATCCTGC
>CAZSGT010000325.1:0-3180 GCA_964606215.1 uncultured Lachnospiraceae bacterium | reverse complement strand
ACCTCCGTTTTCTGCGGATTATATTGTGCGGTTAAGTCCTGCGATTACCTCACGTGGAAGCAGCGTTGGTTCTCTTAATATCATTTCCACATGCTTTGCATTATATATCTTATTTTTGCAGAAAACGCCTGTCCAGTCAATACCATTTTTATACCCGTTTTCCTGTGTCAAATTCTCACCGGAACCGCTTATTGTAATTAAAAGGGACTCCCGCAAGCCGGGAATCCCTTTTAATCATTTTCTATTTGTCAATACGTCTACCGTTTAGTCCTAAGACAGTGGCGCAGAAGCCTTATTAACCATTATGTCGAAATCACTCCGGGAATTATCCACATACAACTCCAGGTAATAGGTTCTGCCTGCCGTCAGATTTGCTGTCATAGATATTCCATCCTCAAAATAACTACTGCCTGAAGCAATCCTACTTCCTGCAGAATCTCTCAAACTTGCCTCAATATCGGCATTTCCCTCTGTGGAAAATGTATAACTGCCACTGGTGGCTGGCGTAAATGCGAAATACTTTGTATCATAATAAAACGATGTTGTCGTGGTGCTTCCTTCCGTCAACGTACCGTCCAAATTGCTGGTCCGCTGCATCGTTACCGCACGGTTGCCGCTCACCGTAAAGTTTGCCTTGTAAGTATATATAAATTTTGAACCTGTCAATTGATAGTTTCCTTTTTTAAGATATACAACTTTGCCAGTTCCTACATAATCATCATCTGCATCCCTCCAGCTGATACCAGATAAATCGTCGCTGCCACATGCCAATGTAACTTTATACAACGGCAGCTTAAAATTCAATGTGACGTTGGATTTTGCAATGTTTTTAGCATTTACATATGCATACATACCGTTTTCCTCAGCATAAAAATTATACATTTTGGACGGATAAACAACCATGTCGTATTCACCGGCATTCTTTTTTGCTGTACTAGAACTATCTATGGTGCCCTGAAAATAGGTATCTGTGTAGAAACTGGTTCTATAATAAACATGATTATTGTCTTCCATTTCAGCATGCACATATGCATTTTCTATGCCGGAATTATCTGCTGCCGTTACCTTTCCGGAAACTGTCACGCCCTTTACCGCAGAAACATTCAACGTTCCTTTGCTGACATGTCCTTTGCTGTCCTTGACCTGATAGTTCACTTTGTAATTGCCAGGATTCAGATAGGTCTTCGTATAGGATGTACCATTCCATGTCGAATCAAATCTTTCAAAATAAATTTCATCGTCACTAATACTAATCAGTTTATTGGTATTCCCCGGCAGACTGTATGTTTTGCTTCCAGAACCACCTACAGTATTAATACAAAAATACTCTGACGAATCATCATTAGTCAAAATCGTGTGACCTTCTGTCTCAATATAGCTGAGCATAACATTTTCACTGCCAATATACCAATACACTTTCTGCTCCAGCTTCTTATTCATCTCATCCTTACCGGTAATCGTCATAACGCTGGCCTTTGCCTGGGTTGGCTTTCCTTCCAGATACACTGTTGAACCACAGATTTTTGCCTTCAAACCACTAGGTACTCCGGACACTTTGACACCGGATGCATAACCCTTATAACTCTGGGAAAATCCAATACTGGTTGAATATTCCTTTCCTACCAAAGCCGTTTCGTATATATTCCTTGCCTTGGTACTCGGATAATAAACCAGCTCTTTTGTATTATTTTTCTTTAATTTTTTGATGGTAACCTGTACATAATCCTCACTCAGAATACAATTTATATCACTGGGTGCTTCTGTATCTGTTTTTAAAACCACATCATACACCTTGCTGCTGACCTTGGTCAGGCTGCCGATGGATAACGTCCGGTTATACGCACCTTTTCCGTCCGATTTCTTCTTTATGGATACATCTTTTGCCTGGATGGAAACCGCCTGTGACAAAGTAATGCGAACTGCTTTCGTATTTAGTACGGAAACCGACTGTATACCGGCTTTATTCGCTTTTACCTTTACGGTACAAACTGCTTTCTTCTTACCGGACTTTGCTGTAATCTTTGCAGTTCCCTTTTTGATACCCTGAACTACACCCTTTTTGTTAACCTTTGCAATCTTCTTCTTATTAGAGGACCACTTAATCTTCGCTTTCTTAGGCTGCACAGTTACATTAATCTGTTTCTTTTCGCCTTCTATCACGGAAATTTTCTTCTTTTTCATTTTCAGCTTGGTTGCTGTCTTTGCCTGAACGTTACTGGTTGTATTATCCATAAGCAATGCTGACGCACACACCAGGATTAACGTTAAAAAGAAAATCTGTGATATTTTACAAATCCTTTTCATTGTTAAACTCCTCCTGTAATTATATTATTTTTTACCAGGAGGCATTATACCACATCCGTATTCTAAACGTCAAACACAGGTCTTATAACTGTTTTCCTATGTCAAATTCTCACCGGAACCGCTTCCCCAATTTCTATACTGTCTTGCGTAACATAAGAATCGTAGGCAACAACATGAACACCTTTGTCCTTTGCCTCTTTTAACACACTGGCAAACTCCCCATGTATTTTCTTATCCGGCTCAAAATATTTGACATCTTTCATCTGGATGACAAATAGCAAATACGCTTCATATCCGTCCTCCAGACATTTTATCAGCTCTTTCATGTGCTTAATCCCACGTTCTGTCGGAGCGTCGGGAAAACGTACCACATTATGTTCTTCAAGTGTTACTCCCTTGACCTCAATAAATGCTTTCTTTATAGTTCCATCCAGACCCATATGCTCTACATACAAATCAAACCGTGACTTTCCATACGTAACCTCTCTCTTTACAAGACGGATATCCGGAATAAGCTTCCCTGTCCGAATCCACTCTTCTGCTGCCGCATTGGGTATTTGTGAATCCACATTGACCATACGTTTTCCTTTCACCACCGCCACCAGATCATATTTTGTTTTTCTGTCCGGATTATCTGACTTCTCCAAAAAAACCGTTGCACCGGGAACAAACAATTCCCTGCATCTTCCAGTATTTTTCACATGGACTGTCTCTGCCCTTCCATTTATATTTACCGTGGCGATAAACCGGTTCTCGCGGGAAATAAAGGTTCCTTTGTGTATGTTTTTTTATTTCATTTTGTGGGTATACCTTTCTTTTTTGTATTTCTTTTATATAATCTCCCATTAATTTTCATTAAGTGTCTCATAAACATTA
>CAZSGT010000324.1:1610-3181 GCA_964606215.1 uncultured Lachnospiraceae bacterium | reverse complement strand
TTACCCGGCGGACTTTTGCGCAGGGTCAATATCGCCTGCGGCATCGCCCACAAACCCCAGCTCATTATTATGGATGAGCCCACCGTGGCAGTTGACCCCCAGAGCCGTAACAAAATCCTTGAGGGCATTCTGACCCTGCGGGATAACGGGGCTACCATTATCTACACTTCCCATTATATGGAAGAGGTGGAGCAGATTTGCAGCCGCATTGCTATTATGGATAAAGGCAAAAATCTTGCCATCGGAACTAATGACGAATTAAAAAACATGATTAAAAACTCAGAAAATATTTTTGTGGATATACCGGATTTATCCGAAGAAAACCTGCAGGCTATCAGCGAACTGCCCCACGTGTATGCTACCCAGTACAACAATCCACAGCTTACCATACGCTGCAGCGGCGGCAGACACAATTTGATTCACGTGCTGGACTATCTGCAAAAAGAAGAAATCGCTTTTGGCAGAGTACATTCTGAACTGCCTACCCTGAACGATGTATTTCTGGAGATTACCGGAACTAACCTGCGGGACAATGCCTGAGAAAGGAGATACAAAATGTTTGTACGTTCATTTATATGCCGGCTGAAGCGTATTATCCGCTCCCGGACTGACTTTTTCTGGTCCTTTTTCTTTCCACTGATACTGGGGACCATGTTTGCCCTCTCCTTTGGAAAAATCATGAACGAGGGTGAAACGCTGGATAAAATCTCTGTGGCCATCATCCGGGGAGAAGGGGACGCCGTTGTATTTTTTAACCAGATAGCAGCTTCCGCGGACTTTCTGGATATCCAGAAAGGAGCAGACGAAGAAGAGGCACTGAAAAAATTAGAAAACAGGGATATCGCCGGCATCATCTACGTGGATGACACCCTGTCTTTAACCGTATTGGAGGAAGGCCTGGACTCCAGCATCCTGAAAACTTTTCTGGATGAATTTCTGCAGTATTCCTCTGCCATGGCCACCATTATAAAAGACCATCCCGAAAAAATACAGGATATTGTGTCAAATATTGAAGGAGAGATTTCAGATATCACCTATACAAAGAAAAAGACTCTCGGCAAAGATATCAGTTTATATGTACAGTTCTTTTATTCCCTCTTTGCCATGTGTATTATGTTCGGCTGCTTTCCCGGAGTAACCTGCGCCTGTGATATGCAGGCAAACGTTTCTGCCCTGGGCGCCAGACGAAATGTTTCCTCTGCAAAAAAACAGACCATGCTGCTTGCAGACTTTCTGGCAACTGTTTTTGTCCAGATTCTATCCGGTATGATATTGCTGTTTTATCTGACTGTTGTCCTGAAACTGAATCTTGGCAGCGATTATTTACATATACTGCTTATCATTATTGTCGGAAGCCTGATTGGCGTAGCCAGCGGGGTATTTATTGGCTCCTTCAGCAGGATTGGTCTCGGTATGAAAATAGCCATTGTACTATGCTTCTCCATGGTATCCTGTTTTTTAAGCGGTCTCATGGTCGCAAATATGAAATACCTAATTGAAACCCACGCTCCGATTATCAGCCGAATCAACCCGGCAACGCTGATTACAAACTGTTTCTATTCCCTGAACGC
>CAZSGT010000324.1:0-1600 GCA_964606215.1 uncultured Lachnospiraceae bacterium | reverse complement strand
ATACCTATTACAGCAATATCCTGATTCTGGCGCTGGAAGCAACCGCCCTGTGCGTAGCAAGTTTCTTCATGACAAGGAGGTTAAAACATGCAAGTATTTAAAACATATTTTCTGGTAATGAAAAAAAATTTTTCCTCCATTATTTTATATACTGGTATTTTCATTGCCCTTGCCCTCCTTTTTGACCAGAGCGGCAGTGATACACAGGAACAGTTCCGCATCTCCAAATCGGATATTGGCATTTTAGATTATGATGCCTCCCCCATCAGCAATGCCTTGGTGGATTATCTTTCTGCCAAGCATAATATTGTGGATGTGCCAGAGGAGGAAAAAGATATACAGGACGTTCTCTACAATCTGGAGGCAGTGTATGTTCTTGTCATCCCCAAAGGATTTGGAGACGCCTTCGGCAGTGACGCCGCTGCAGAAATGCTACGGTACTATGCTTCAAAGGATTCTGCCGAAGATGTGTTTCTAAACATACAGGTCAACCAGTTTTTATCCCTGATAACAACCTACTATGGCAATGGATACCCTATTGATGAGGCGATTGCACTTGGAAAAGAAACGACAAAAACAGAGACAGAGGTGTCCATTCACAGCAGCAGTGGGTCAAATAGTGGAATATACTACTTTTTCAACTATATCCCTTACGTGCTGTTATGTATGATGATAACCACCATGGGTCCGGTCCTGATGCGCTTTTACAACAAAGAAATTGAGGCGAGATCCCTGTGCTCCAGCATGCCGCCCTCCCGCTACACACTGTGGCTGTCTGCTGGAACCGGTGTCTTCAGCCTGTTCTGTTTCGCCTTATTTATTATTCTTGCCGCCATCCTGTACCCCGGAACGCTTTTCAGTTCCCTGGGCATGCTATACGTTGCCAATACGTTTGTATTCCTGCTGGTCTGTGTCGCTATCACACTGATTATCAGCATGGTTGCAGGCTCTGCAAACGCATTAACCATTTTGAGCAATGTACTGGGACTGGGTATGAGTTTCTTCTGCGGAATCTTTGTTCCCATGGAGTTTCTTCCACAGGCACTGCTGAAATTCTCCCAATTTCTCCCTGCCTACTGGTACGTTAAGGCATTGCATGTATTGGAGACATACACGGGAACGGCCTCACAGACGAAACAGTATTTCACATACCTTGGCGTCCAGTTCTGTTTTGTCGCTGCCTTGTTTTCCGTGGCGTTGCTTCTGCGCAAAAAACCCATGCGAAAAAGTGCCTGACTCCAGACAGTCAATCTCCCCTCCGGGCATTTTCCCCGGAGGGGTTTTACAACAGAAGATGCGCTTTGATGCTGGCGCTCTGCACCGGAGTTTCCATCGGGCTGCATCCGAACAGCTTTTTGATCGGGACGATGAACGGCCTTTGCCTTCTGGCAAAGGCAGCCGGCTGCCGGAACGCCGGGCTGCGGAACGCCGGGCTGCGGACGGCCGAGCTGCGGAACGCCGGGCTGCGGAACGCCGCGGCCGGGAGCGAAAAAAAGGGCGCGGCAAAAGCGGGGAAGCGCGGCGGCCCCGGGTGGGGGCCGCTGGCTCTTTACATATTGGCGACGGGCTGCTTTGCGGCGGGCTTTGTGGCGCTCAGCTA
>CAZSGT010000323.1:0-3188 GCA_964606215.1 uncultured Lachnospiraceae bacterium | reverse complement strand
GGGCAGATGCCCCTGCCTCCATATATTACGAAGCAGCTGGAGGACAGAGAACGTGATCAGACCGTGTACGCCAAATATGAAGGCTCTGCGGCAGCGCCGACGGCGGGACTGCATTTTACCAAGGAGCTTTTGGCAGAGATTGCCCGGATGGGAGTGGATGTGGTGTATGTTACCCTGCATGTAGGGCTTGGCACATTCCGCCCGGTGAAGGTGGAGGATGTGACAAAACATCACATGCACACGGAGTACTACGAGATTACGCCAGATAGCGCCGAAAAGATTAATGCGGCAAAGGCATCTGGAGGAAGGGTGATTTGTGTGGGAACCACCAGCTGCCGCACGATTGAGTCTGCTGCGGATGAGATGGGAGTGGTACATCCGGGAAGCGGGGATACGGATATTTTTATTTATCCGGGATATTCCTTTAAAGTGTTGGACTGCCTGATTACCAATTTTCATCTGCCGAAGTCCACTCTTTTGATGCTGGTGTCTGCGCTGGCAGGCAAGGAACATATTTTGGCAGCTTATGAGGAAGCGGTAAAAGAAAAGTATCGTTTTTTTTCCTTTGGGGATGCCATGTTTATATATTAACGTCAAAAAGGTATACATCATTTTAGCAATACGCATACATCTGTATGCAGAAAAGAGGTCTATATGGAAGGATTTGATAAGAAAGCGTTGTTTATATACAATCCCTTTGCCGGAAAAGCACTGATTAACGGCAAGTTGTCCGAGGTGATGCAGAAGTTTTGCGAAGCTGGTTATGCCATGACCGTTTATGCCACCCAGGGACCGAAGTTTGCCACGGATTTGGTGAAGGAACAGGGGGAGGACTATGATTTGATTGTATGCTCTGGCGGGGACGGTACGTTAAATGAGGTGATTACGGGGGTAATGTCCCTGAAACAGCGTTCGGTAACCGGATATATTCCTGCCGGTACCGTAAATCACTTTGCCTCCAGCTTAAAGATTCCCAGGAAGATTATGAATGCGGTGGATGTGATTATCAACGGGGAGGCATACCAGTGTGATATCGGTTCCTTTAATGAGCAGAATTTTAATTATATTGCAGGGTTTGGGGCATTTACGGAAGTTTCCTACGAGACCCCCCAGAATATGAAAAATGCTTTTGGAAGAATGGCGTATTTAATTGACGGCGCCAAGCGTCTGCCATCGTTGAAGGGATACCAGATGTGCATTGAACACAGCGGTGAAGTATATCAGGATGAGTTTATTTACGGTATGATTACCAACTCTAAGTCCGTGGGCGGATTTAAGCTGGTGAACAGCCGCAGAAAAGTGAAATTAGACGATGGACTGTTTGAATGTGTTTTTGTGAAAATGCCTAAGAATCCGCTGGATTTGGAGCGGACCATGAATGCCATTCTGGCAAGGGAGGTAGATGAGCGTTATCTCTATGCATTCCGTTCCCGGAATATCCGGGTGATGGGCACCGAAGAGGTACAGTGGACCCTGGACGGTGAGAGCGGTGGGTACCAGAAAGAGGTACATGTGGTGAATAACCACAAAGCCATCACCATCATGTGTCCGAAGAAGAAAAAATAGCATATCCCTGTTTTTTTAAAATCTGTATGGAGGTGTCCACATCCTGCTGGTTTGCCAGCTCGATGCCAAGGACACCTTCTATAAATTCCCGGTTATTTAAGATTCCCATGTTTTTAATATTGATATGATTTTCTGCCAACAGCGTGGCAACACGGGCAAATGCGCCCATCTCATCCCGAATATCCACAATAATAGTATAATTGCGGCATAAAAGTCCGGTGGAGCTGTTGGGGATGGAATCCCGGAAGGCCTTTGCATCTGCAAACAGCTGGAAAAGTCCGTCGGCATCTTTTTCCTGCAACAGCTTTTCTGCTTCGGTAAGAAGTTTGATATAGTCCTGCAGACAGGAAATCATACAGTCGGTATTTGTCAGGCAGATATTCTGCCACATCTGGGGGGACGAAGAAGATATACGGGTGATATCTTTAAATCCTCCGGCGGCTAAGGCTGCCATCTGCTCCTTTTCGGGGGCACTTCCCACCAGATTTACCAGAGCTGCAGAGATGATATGTGGGACATGGCTGATGGCAGCAGTAATGGCGTCGTGGGTGTCTGCATCCAAAATCACAGGAATCGCCCCGATTGCTGCAACCAGCTCTTTCATAAAGGAAAGGTCCGCTTCTTTTGTAGATTCTGTCGGTGTCAAAATATAGTATGCATTTTCCAGCAAGGTCAATGTGGAATTTTCATAGCCGGTTTTTTCGGAGCCTGCCATGGGATGTCCCCCAATAAACTGTGATTCCAGACCCAGCTCCCGGATAGCAGAGTGGATATTTCCCTTTACGCTCCCCACGTCTGTAAGGATACAGTCCGGGTGCAGCATGGGCTGCAGCATTTTTATATATTCAATATTGCGCAGTACAGGCGCGCACAAAAAAATGATGTTGCAATCGGAAAAACCGTCTGACAGACTGTCTTTGACATCATCCAGCACGCCGTCGGCTTTTGCCGCCTCTAATGGTGCGCTGGGATTTGGTGCGTGATAGTTGTAAGCTATCATTGTGCAGTCAGGATATATATGCCGAAGGCATCTGGCGATGGAACCGCCAATCAGACCGAATCCGATAAATCCGGCTTTTAAAGTTTTATTTCTCATGGTTTTTCTCCAATCATAGGTAATAAATTTAATATCTTCATTGTAAACAACAAGGTGGGAGAAGTCAATGGTTTCTACAGCAGTAGAATGAAATGAATTCTACAAGAGTAGTATGATTCTGGAGATACAGAAAAAGCTTTTGTAAACTGCGAAAAGCTGTCGAAGATGACAGTAAGAATCTCCAAAAAGATTTCGATACTTGCTCTGATAAGAAGAATTTGTCGAAAATTAGCATTGTCAAATTTTGGAATATATGATATATTAGCAACATAAGAATCACGTTCCAAGTGGAGACAGAAAAAATGGCACTCCTTACAAAAGATAAAGGCTTGGAAAGTGATTCTTTTGTATTTCAGTTAAGTCTGATGGGTAGGAAGGACATCTGCATTTGTCTTTCCATGACATAGGCAGGTAAGAAGATTTTTAAAAGAGAATAATTTGCAAAATACAATTATTTGTGGTATAATTTACCCAAAGCATGAAATTTCTATTAATATATTCTATTACAGGAAACTGGCTCGTAGAG
>CAZSGT010000322.1:0-3192 GCA_964606215.1 uncultured Lachnospiraceae bacterium | reverse complement strand
CCAGTTTATTTTTTTACTTTATAATCATCTAAGAGCTGTAAAGAAATAAATCCGTCTTCAAACTGAAAACCATTGAGACTTAAAGCATTGAAGATACCGCCGTCAATACCGCCGTCATGTGTATCGAACTCTACTTCGTTACGATTGCGGTCCTGCATGCGGTCGCATAACTCACTACATTCGTTACGGCTGGAAGCAAGCAATAAATTCTTTCCTCTTTCTGTAATTAAAAAATGACGAAGCTGTTTAATTGCATCATCGAATGCAGCGTTGTAGTCATCAATGGACATAGATTTTTTAAATAAAGCCATAACGATACCCCTTCCGTCGCGCATAAATTCAAGTATGGCTACTTGCACGCTTGTTGGAATACATAAGTACTAATATGTAATACTCCACGTAAAAGATATTATACACTACTTATGCAAATATGTAAATAGTTATAGAGAAGATAATTTTTGGGAGCGCAACCATTTGCGCACTGCTAAATACAGGCATTTCATATAACAAGATCATCCATCCCCGGCAGAGCCTCCTGCCAGAGGAGGTATTATCAGGAAAGGAGATTTTCCTGATAATGTAAAAACAGGCTGTCCTCATATAGAAAACAGCCTGTCTGATTCTTTAAGAAGAAAATTATACGCAGCCCTGTGCTTTCATTGCTTCGGCAACCTTCAGGAAACCAGCAATATTTGCACCTGCCATGTAATTACCATCCACGCCGTATTCTTTTGCTGCTTCATCGCAGGATTTGAAAATCTGAATCATGATGTTATGCAGTTTTTCATCTACTTCTTCAAATGTCCATGCATATCTCTGGGAATTCTGGCTCATTTCCAGTCCAGATGTTGCAACACCACCGGCATTTGCAGCCTTTGCAGGACCGTACAGCATATTGTTTGCGAAGTATACTTCAATAGCTTCTGGAGTAGAAGGCATGTTCGCACCTTCTGCAACGGCGTAGCAGCCATTTGCAGCCAAAGCTTTTGCGCTTTCTTCGTCAATCTCGTTCTGTGTAGCACATGGGAGTGCGATATCACATTTGATTGTCCAGATGCCCTTGCATCCTTCTGTATATGTAACATTGCTATGGGATGTGCGCTCTGCGTACTCTTTAATACGTCCGCGCTCTACCTCTTTAATCTGTTGTACAAGGTCAAGCTCAATACCGTCCGGGTCATAGATATATCCAGCGGAGTCGGAGAGTGCCACAACCTTTGCACCTAACTGTGTCGCTTTCTGTGTAGCATAAATTGCCACGTTACCGGAACCGGAAATAACCACTGTCTGATCCTTAAAGCTCTTTCCGTTTGCCTTTAACATTTCATCTGTAAAATAGCACAGACCGTATCCGGTTGCTTCTGTTCTTGCAAGGGAACCACCAAATGTAAGACCCTTACCGGTAAGTACGCCAGACCATTCATTGCGGATTCTCTTGTACTGTCCGAACATATATCCAATCTCTCTGGCACCGGTTCCGATGTCACCGGCAGGAACGTCGCAGTCTGGTCCAATGTGTCTGCAAAGCTCTGTCATAAAGCTCTGGCAGAAACGCATTACTTCTCCATCGCTCTTACCCTTCGGGTCAAAGTCACAGCCACCTTTGCCGCCGCCCATAGGAAGTGTTGTTAAGCTGTTCTTGAAAATCTGTTCAAAACCTAAGAATTTAATGATACCGGAGTATACAGATGGATGAAGACGAAGTCCGCCCTTGTATGGTCCGATAGCAGAGTTAAACTGTATACGGAATCCCCGGTTAACCTGTGTTTTTCCATTGTCATCTACCCAGGGTACACGGAAAATAACCTGTCTCTCTGGCTCTACGATTCTTTCAAATACACCTGCTTCTACTAAATCCGGTCTTCTTTCTGCAACAGGCTCAAGAGACTCTAAAACTTCAGTTACTGCCTGGATAAACTCTGGTTCTCCGGCATTTCTTTTTTTTACTGTTTCCAGTAAGTCTACTAAGTACTGATTTTTTAACTTCATGGCTAAAAAACCTCCATTCTATAAATTTCTGCGCGTATTCTCAGAAATGGAGCCTTTCCCCCCCGAGAGAGACCTTCACAAATCTTCGTTTGTGCGCCACAGTAGAAATATTATCGCACATTTATGGAGGATTTTCAATATTTTTTCATGAACTTTTAAACTGGTCATTTTGTACAGGGCATGCCAGTGAAGCTTATACCAGGAATATACAAGAGAGTTGTCTTTGTTTAAAGATATTGATATAATAAATATGTAGCATTTACAATGCAAGGTATACTAAGGAGGAACGTGATGTATCACGTAGGTGTATGTGATGATAGTGTCAATATATGTTCTTTTATAGAAAAGTGTTTATTGCAAAAAGCAGGCAGAGAGAATATAGTCATAAAGATGGAGACATGGTATTCTGGTGAAGAGTTATGGTCGTATTTACAAACAGAAGACCAGATTGACGTGCTTTTTTTAGACATTGAGTTGCTGGATATGACAGGAATAGAGGTGGCAGAGAATATCCGGAAGCAATTAGAAAATTGGGAGATTCAGATTATATATATATCAGGAAAGACCAATTACGCACAAAGCCTGTTTAAAACACAGCCAATGGATTTTCTGGTAAAACCGTTAGATGCGGAGCAGATTGAAGAAGCCTTTGATACTGCAAGGAAAATCATTTCAAAGGGAATGGAAAAGTTTGAATTTCAAAATGGGAAAGAACATTATTTTGTAGCTTACAGCCAGATTGTTTATTTTACAAGCTCTGGAAGAACGGTTAATATTATCACCATAAATGGAAACAGGGGATTTTATGGTAAATTGAAAGAGATTTCAAAAAATCTGCCACATGATTTTATAATTATACATCAGTCTTATATAGTGAATAGTAAGTATATAAAACGTTATGTATATGAAACAATTGAGTTAGAGGATGGCACGATTCTGCCGATAAGCAAGGTTTACAGAAAGCAAGTACGTCAAAGGTTATTGCGGGAAGGATAACGTTATGGGAGAGATATTGATTTGTATCTGTGCAAATCTGTTTCGGATATACATAGTATACCGGTTTTTTAAGATTTTCTTTGGCAGGGCCAGAACAGATGTCCGGGTGGAAGTTTTAGCATATGGCGTTTATTTTGTAGTGAATACATGGCTTTATATGGGTTATTATCTGGCATGGCTGAATGGTCTCAATTCCTTGGCAGGGAT
>CAZSGT010000321.1:0-3202 GCA_964606215.1 uncultured Lachnospiraceae bacterium | reverse complement strand
AAGAATATCTTCCAGTTGGGAAGAACTCTTCATAAAGTTATCTACACAGCAAATCCATGCACGGGAAGTGGAGAGATGGAAAACATAAGGTTTTATATTCTCAATCAAACTGTCGTAAGTTTTGTTGTCAGTCAAATCACCCGCCATTTTTATCTTCTGGATGACTATATTGTTTTTGATGTCAATTCGTTCGTGCAGGGTGCGTACCAAAGTATTGGGAGAAAAGTTGTCCGGCTGTGAACTTTTACAACAGGAGGTTCCAATATAAACTTTAGACTCTACATAATGTTGCTTGTCTATTTTTTTTCCTTCAAAAATATCAATCAGAATATCATAAGCTTTCTGTACAGCGCCAGCAAAATCATGTTTGGCGGTAGTTATGGACGGAGAGTGGGAAAGGGCTTCTTCAATGCCGTCGAATCCGGTTACATATACATCCTCGGGAACACGGTAGCCAGCCTTGATTAACTCTTCATATGCCACAATTGCCATACTGTCATTGGCGCAGATAATAGCTTCGGGGAAAGGTACATCGCTGGCGAAGAAAGATTCCATAACTTTTTTCGTTGGCATGTCCCAAAATTCTCCGTAACCAATACGTTCATCTTCTATGGGAAGACCGTGCTCTTTCATAACACGTTTGTATATGTCAAGACGGTTTTCGGAAAAGCTGTTTCCCTTGATGCCCGAAATAAAATTCACTTTGGTGCAATGATGATCCTCTATAATATGGCGTATAATTTGTTCCATGGCAAGGTCATAGCTGAAGTTTACATTATAGCATTCGTCCACATGATGGTCGATGGAAACCACAGGAGTGCCAGATATCAGTGCCCGTTCTATAATGCTCTGACAGACTGTCTGGTCTTTAAAGGTTTCGCCTAACAAAACTAATGCATCTATATAAGAGTAATTTATCAATTTAAATATAGTTGCTTCGCCGGCATCATGTTTATTGCGCTCGTATAAATCAGACAATGAATTAAAAAATAGAATCTTAAAATGATATTTGTCTGCATACTCATAAAATGCTGATAAAAAACTGGAATGGTATTCGTCGTCAATACCTGCAGTGCAAACCGCTATTATCTTACCATCAACACCTGCAATCATTTGCTTTCTCCTTTGAAAATTCTAATGTAAACTCCACATACCATTATAATCTAATAGAATGTATTTTTCAATCTTTTTCAGGCAAAATAAAGTTAAAAATAATGGAGACTGGATATGTTTGGCAACAGGATTCATTTTTACTGTATTTGCGTTATGTAGAATATAAATCGTAAACCTGAAATCGAATATATGTTCTTGATTTGTGTCTGGTTGTGTGGTAAGATAGATAAACAGAAAATAAACAGTAATAAAGACAGAGAAAGAGAGTGTGGCATAAGATGGCTCATAAATATATTAAAATCCGGGGCGCCTGCGAGCACAATTTAAAATCGATTGACGTTGACATTCCAAGGGATCAGTTTGTTGTTTTAACGGGACTTAGCGGTTCGGGAAAGTCCTCTCTGGCATTTGACACGATTTATGCAGAGGGACAGCGGCGGTATATGGAGTCCTTGTCTTCCTATGCCAGACAGTTTTTAGGGCAGATGGAAAAGCCAAATGTGGAGAGCATTGAAGGACTGGCTCCGGCGATTTCCATCGACCAGAAGTCTACGAACCGCAACCCACGTTCCACGGTGGGTACGGTGACAGAGATTTACGATTACTTCCGACTTTTATATGCCCGTGTGGGAGTGCCCCACTGTCCAAAATGCGGCAGGGAGATTAAGCAGCAGAGCATCGACCAGATGGTGGATGAGATTATGAAGATGCCGGAGGGAACGAAATTCCAGCTTTTGGCGCCCATGGTGCGGGGACGTAAGGGACAGCATCAGAAATTGTTGGAGAAGGCAAAGCGCAGTGGTTATATCCGGGTTATCGTGGATGGACATATGTACGAATTGTCGGAAGACATTGCGCTGGAAAAAAACAAAAAGCATGATATCGATATTGTGGTAGACAGGCTGGTGGTGCGGGAAGGTATGGGAAAGCGTCTGACGGATTCCCTGGAAAACGTTCTGCATCTGACCGATGGACAAGCTCTGGTTGATGTTATTGGCGGTGAACAGATTCGTTTTAGCCAGGCATTTGCCTGTCCGGACTGCGGTATCGCCATCGAGGAGATTGAGCCGCGAACATTTTCCTTTAACAATCCCTTTGGTGCCTGTCCGGTCTGCCACGGAATCGGTTACCGTATGGAATTTTCGGAGGAACTGATTGTACCAGACCCGTCTGTCAGCCTGGCAGAGGGTTGTCTGGCAGTGATGGGATGGCAGTCGGTGCCGGATGGAAAGAGCTATGCGCGCTGTACCCTGGAGGCATTAGCGAAAGAATACGACTTTGATTTATATACGCCATATCAGGATTTGCCGGAAGAGATTCGTCATATGATTATGCACGGTACCGACGGCAGGGTTGTAAAAGTGCATTATAAAGGACAGCGGGGGGAAGGCGTTTACGATGTGGCATTTGAAGGCGTTATCCGCAATGTTGAGCGGAGATATCGGGAGACGGCATCGGAAATTTCGAAAAAAGAGTATGAATCGTTCATGAGCATTACCCCCTGTGACGGGTGTAAGGGAAGGCGATTGAAGCCGGAGGCGCTGGCAGTGCTTGTAGGTGAAAAAAACATTTCTGAAATTACGCAGCTGTCGATTTGTGATTTGGTTTCTTATATGAATGGTTTACAGCTGACAGACATGCAGCAGAAAATTGGTAAGCTCATATTGAAGGAGATTCATGCCAGACTGGGATTTTTGATGGATGTGGGGTTGGATTATTTATCCCTTGCCCGTGCCACAAGTACGTTGTCCGGCGGAGAAGCCCAGCGAATCCGTCTTGCCACCCAGATTGGTTCCGGTCTGGTGGGCGTGGCGTATATTCTGGATGAGCCCAGCATTGGTCTGCATCAGAGAGATAATGATAAGCTTCTTGCCACATTAAAACGTCTGCGGGACCTAGGCAATACTTTGATTGTAGTGGAACACGATGAGGACACCATGATTGCGGCAGATTATGTGGTGGATATTGGTCCGGGTGCAGGTTCTCATGGCGGGGAGGTTGTGGCACAGGGAACTGCACAGGAAATTATGAAGGTAGAGGAATCTGTTACAGGAGCGTATCTGTCTGGGCGTATGCAGATTCCCGTGCC
>CAZSGT010000320.1:0-3239 GCA_964606215.1 uncultured Lachnospiraceae bacterium | reverse complement strand
AGAAATTTCTATTATTTTGACGGCTGGAGTCGCTAATTGCGAAAAGTTTTTAAAACTTTTTGGAAAAATCAGACATTACTAGTTGACTTTCCACATATATATATATAGACTAAAAAAGTACAAAGCTTTTCGCCATCACGAAAAGCATAGGGAAAAATGGAGGATATAAATTATGATGGATAAAATTTTGTCAAATAACCAGGTAACAATTGCAGGCGAGGTTGTAAGTGATTTTACATACAGCCATGAGGTGTATGGAGAAAATTTCTATACGGTGGATATTGCTGTATGCCGTCTGAGCAATTCTTATGATGTGATACCGCTTCTGGTTTCCGAGCGTCTGGTGGATGTGAAACAAAGCTACAAGGGTTGTTATATTAGTGCAATGGGGCAGTTCCGGTCTTACAACCGCCATGAGGAAAATCGAAACCGGCTGGTACTTTCGGTATTTGTCAGGGAGTTGTCCTTTGAGGCGGGGGAGGATGAGGAACAAAATCCAAACAGTATTATGCTGGACGGTTATGTATGTAAAAAGCCCGTATATCGGAAGACGCCTCTTGGCAGGGAGATTGCAGATATTTTGCTGGCGGTGAACAGGCCTTACGGCAAATCTGATTATATTCCATGTATCTGCTGGGGAAGAAATGCCAGATATGCGGAACAGTTTGAGGTTGGAGCCCACATTCAGATTCAGGGCAGGATTCAGAGCCGGGAATATCAGAAGAAAATAGGCGAAGATGAATTTGAAAGACGGGTTGCGTATGAAGTTTCTGTAAGTAAATTGGAGAATATAGAAGAAGAGTGAGAAGGAGCAGGTTTTGGAACGATTCCAAAACCTGTTTGCTTTTTGTGACGTTATGTGCTAGAATGGCATAAGTATAGGCAGGGTATTATCCCAGAAAGTATAGGTTTTGATATGAGTAAACGAATTGTGCAAGTGTATCACGGTACAGGTAAGGGGAAAACTTCTGCTGCGGTGGGGCAGTGTATTCGTGCCGCCAGCCGTGGACAGAGTGTTATTATCATCCAGTTTTTAAAGGGAAAGGATGCACAGGAGTATTCTTTTTTAAAAAAGCTGGAGCCAGATATCAAATTATTCTGTTTTGAAAAAGAAAATGAATCTTACATGCTTCTGCCGGAGGAAAAACAGAACGACGAGAAGAAAAACATCATCAACGGACTGAATTTTGCGAAGAAAGTAATTGATACCCATGAGTGCGATGTGGTGGTATTGGACGAGATTCTTGGCTTGATTGATGTGGGGATTATTACTGTAGAAGACATCATACGTCTGATTGAGGCGAGAGAGGACTACGTCAGATTGGTGCTTACCGGACAACATCTTCCGGACGAGCTTATGCCATATGTGGATGTGGTATCCCGGATTGAACTCATTAAAGATGTGGAAGAAGTATAAATGAATAGAAGGAGGAAGGTAAAATGTCTATTTTTACTGGTGCAGGTGTTGCGTTGATTACTCCGATGCGGGAAGATGGAGAAGTCAACTACGAAAAACTGGAAGAGTTAATCAATTATCAGATTGATAACGGTACGGACGCGCTGATTATCTGTGGAACTACAGGGGAGGCGTCTACGCTGACCCATGAGGAGCATCTGGATGTTATCAAGGCTGCAGTAGATTTTACCAAGGGAAGGGTGCCTGTAGTGGCAGGAACCGGTTCAAACTGCACGAAGACGGCAGTATATTTGTCTGAGGAGGCGAGAGCCCGGGGGGTAGACGGTGTGCTGGTGGTTTCGCCATATTACAATAAGGCGACGCAGAATGGATTAAAAGCACATTTTACGGCAGTGGCAAAAGCTGCACAGGTTCCGGTTATTCTATATAATATTCCAGGACGTACCGGCTGTAATATCCAGCCGGAGACCATTGTGGATCTGGCAAAGAATGTAGAGAACATTGTTGCGGTCAAGGAAGCCACCGGAGATATTTCCCAGGCTGCCAAATTGCTTTCCATGGCGGATGGCAATATTGATGTTTATTCTGGCAATGACGACCAGATTGTACCGCTGTTATCTCTTGGGGGACAGGGTGTAATCTCCGTATTGTCCCACGTGCTTCCAAAGGAAACACACGATATTGTGGCACTTTATAAACAGGGCAAAGTAGAAGAGAGTGCGGCATTGCAGTTAAAGTACATACCGCTGATTGGCGCACTGTTTAGCGAGGTAAACCCAATACCGGTAAAGGCGGCGATGAATCTGATGGGATTTGAAGTCGGTACCCTTCGCAGTCCGCTGACGCCGATGGAGGATGCCCATGTAGAAGTGCTTCGGGAAGAAATGATAAAAGCAGGTATTAAAGTAGTAAAATAAGTACATGATTTATGCAATAGGGAATGCAGCTGCATTCCCTGTTTGTGCATTAGCAAGGTGAGAACGCAGAGGTGTTCAATGCGAGAAATCCGCAAAATATGTTTCTCGCGTTTACGTCATAGGAGAATAGTGAAGTGCAGGCATAGAGCTGACTGTGCCTGCCCGCTTTGTAGACAAAGGAGGCAGTATAACAATGACGAGAATTATTATGTTGGGATGTAACGGAAAAATGGGACAGGTTATCACCGGACTTGTAGAGGCAGACCCGGAGGCAGAGATTGTTGCAGGTGTAGATATTTATCAGGGGATTGAAAACAACTATCCGGTATTTTCCTCGATTATGGATTGTGATGTGCCGGCAGATGCCATCATCGACTTTTCTTCCGTGGTGGATTTTGACGACCGCCTGACCTATGCGAAGGAGAAACAGGTTCCAATTATACTTTGTACCACAGGCTTGTCGGAGGCGCAGATTGCTTCTGTGGAGGAAGCCAGCAAATCTGTGGCAGTGCTTCGCTCTGCAAATATGTCCCTGGGCGTCAATATTTTGTTCCGTCTGGTGGCGGAGGCGGCAAAGGTGCTGGCGGCAGAAGGCTTTGATGTGGAGATTGTAGAGAAGCACCATAACCAGAAAGTAGATGCCCCATCTGGAACAGCACTGGCGTTGGCAGATGCGGTAAATACAGCCATGAACAACCAGTATGAATATATCTTTGACCGTTCCCCAGTAAGAAAGAAACGGGACAAAAAAGAGCTGGGGATTTCCGCTGTCCGTGGAGGAACCATTGTGGGAGACCACGATGTGATTTTCGCAGGAACTGATGAAGTGGTTACCCTGAGCCACACGGCATACTCCAAGGCAATTTTTGGAAAAGGTGCAGTGGCGGCTGCCAAGTATCTCAAGG
>CAZSGT010000319.1:0-3263 GCA_964606215.1 uncultured Lachnospiraceae bacterium | reverse complement strand
CTATGGACAAGAGATATCAGGTATTTGTCAGCTCGACATACGAGGATTTACAAGAAGAGCGCAGAGAAGTCATGCAGGCTCTTTTGGAATCAGATTGTATTCCGGCGGGAATGGAGCTGTTCCCTGCTTCAAACGAGAGTCAGTGGTCGCTGATTAAGCGTGTCATTGATGAAAGCGATTATTATATTGTTATTATTGGGGGGCGTTATGGCTCGACCAACGATAAGGGAATAAGTTATACTGAAATGGAATACAGATATGCATTGAAAATAGGAAAACCGATTATAGGTTTTTTGCATAAAAATCCAGGAAAAATCAGTTCAGATTTTACAGAAAAAACACAAAAAGGCCGGGAAAAACTGGAAGCGTTCAGGAAACTTGTGAAAAAGAAACTGGTGCGCTTCTGGACAAATCCCAGTGAAATGGCAAAGGAAGTATCTGTATCACTGATAAATCTTCAAAAGCAATCTCCTTCGGGTGGGTGGATTCGCGCGGATTCGGTTGACGATGCAGACACCACACAGGAAATACACCGGTTAAAAAAAGAAAATGAAAGCTTGAAGAAGCATATCTGCGATCTTGAGAAGGTGAATACCCTGCTTTCCGAGTGTGAGTTGTTTAAAATGGAACCAAGCCTTGAGAAAGTAAAAGAACTCGGCATCTGTTCCATTGCCACAGGCAGGGCCGATGATGGACTCCTAAATAAAAAAATCGAACATGCCAGACAGGTGAAAGTGTTAACGACCACTGGATATGGGTTCTTTCAATATCATGTTAATCCGCTTACCAAGTTGCTGCGCAATAATGGAACCTTAAAGGTATTGCTGCCGAATCCATACTCCGATTTTTTGGAAGAGGTGGGGCGTATAGAGCCAAGAAGGACAGGCAATCCCATTAGCGAAGAGTTTAGTGCGACAATAGAAAACATCCGCGCAATTTGGGAGCAGGCGCATGCCTCCCCCTGCGATACCATGGGAAAAATAGAAATTGGCTGTGCCCATACGCTTCTGCGTCAGTCAGAGATTATTTGTATTGATAAAGAGGATGAGCAAGATAATGATGACAAGCCGATCTGGTGCTGGGTTACAATGACAATGCCACCGTTTCGCGCCGGGTCAGATTCGGTATCTATAGAGTGTCAGACAACAAAACGTGCAGATGGCGAGGATCTTTCCCTGGCAGGTATGACAAATCATAGTTTTAACCGTAGCTGGGAAGAGTCGAAGTTCATAATTGAGTTTGACGGAAAGAAGGATATTCCATATTTTTATATGGAAAAGTTTCACGCGGAAACTTTTTGGAAAGAGAAACTGGATGCCGCGAAGGAATTTGCCCGCAAAGCCCGGAGTGACAGTAAGCGAAGCGGCATCCTGATTGAAGTTGCAGCCCAGCATCCTTTGGAACCTGACGGAACTCCGGGGGTAGAATTTGCCAGGCGTCTGGACATGGGATATGAGTTGTATCGCAGATATAAAGCGCAGAATATTCGCTGCAAACTTTATGTGCCGGGAAGTTTACATATGTACAATGGTTTAGAGGATAAAGTTCCGCTCAGTGAAGCCGGCCGAAAATACCTGATAGAAAAGGAGGTCCCTTTCGAGGATATTTATGGAGAAGATCAAAATGTGAAGTATCGGGGCACGGATGGCGTTTATAACTCTGCCGATGAGTGCTTTGTCGCATCACAGATTTGGAAGGACGAAGGGTTTTCTGAACTCTTCTGTGTCTGCTCTCCAGTGCAGTCTGCGCGCAAAACAGCGCACTACATAGCGTTTGGGGCATTTCCTTCTGTTGTTACCTGTCCATCTCCGGAATTCTTTCATGATTATGTATATGAGATGCTTACTGCTTTGCCGCATGTTCTGTATGAAGATCCCTGTTTTGACCCCAAAGAATCAGAGCAGGCAAAAAAGCATCGAATGGACCGTAAGCCTGGTTTTGCTAATGCACAGGATAATGTAGAATAATGTTTACCGGAAACATTGACGGCGATAATTAACCATTACATCCGGATGAAGCACATAACCAATATACCAATCCAGGGGGACACAGTGAGTAATTTGCTGTGTCCTTCTTTATGTTTATTTCCGCGGGCAATGAGGAAAATATCCATGTTTGCAAAAGTATCGTTGATGCTTTGATATTATGGCGAATGCCGCGAGGGTCAGATACCTATGGACGCTGTATTCTCAGCATTTTCTATAGGGTCTTAGAGTTGTCCAGGACACTATCTGGGGTTCTGTCTTAATTTGTTTGTGGGTTTGGGTGGGTGGCGGTAAACCGCATTAAATGGGGATTCTTTGGAATTGGCTTTCAGTAGATAGAGGTCATTTTGGTTGAATTTTGGTGGGGGAGTTGAACTAAAGTTGAACTTGAAAATAGTATTGCGCATTTAGCTTATATAATTTTTTGTATTCGTGTAACAAAGTAAATGATTGTTGGAAATTGTTGACAAATGTGCTATACTTGCACTGTCAATAAAAATTTTTTATAGCTATTCTCGGTTTTTTTAGCAGAATTGTTCCGTATAAGTATAGCGTAGTGGAGTTATTTGTAGATTATAGGAGATAAAATCATGCCTACACTTGATTGGATAGGGAAAGATAAGGTAGTAAACCATCATTTAGATGTGCCCTATCATGTTCTGGAAAGAAAATATAGCTATGATGTCGAAGGGCAGCATGAAGAAGACAACGGAAGCGAAAATATGATTATACATGGAGATAATCTACTTGCGTTAAAGTCTCTACTGCCCCAATATGAAGGTAAGATTAAATGTATCTACATAGATCCGCCATATAATACGGGAAACGAGGGATGGATTTATAATGACAATGTGAATGATCCAAGGATAAAAAGATGGCTGGGAGAGGTTGTTGGCAAAGAAGGAGACGATTTATCGAGGCACGATAAATGGCTCTGCATGATGTATCCGAGACTGAAATTATTAAACAGATTACTGTCGGATGATGGTGTTATTTTTGTTTCTATAGATGATATTGAAGTGACATATCTGCGTTTGATCATGGACGAAATTTTTGGCAAGAATAGATTTATTGCACAATTAATCTGGAAGAGCCGGCAGAATAAAGATAACCGAAATGTAACAAATGTATCTGTGGATCATGAGTATGTATTGTGTTACGGTTCAAAACTTCGTGGGTGTATGAGAAAGACAGATCAATATAAGAACCCGGACAACGATCCGCGGGGGCCATGGACGAGTGCGAATATGGCTGGATTGGCTACAGCGGAGGCAAGGC
>CAZSGT010000318.1:0-3286 GCA_964606215.1 uncultured Lachnospiraceae bacterium | reverse complement strand
GGGCATAATACATGTAACTTTGTTTATGACTCTGAATCACCAGCCGGTCCTCCTCAATCCCCAGCACCTTCATGGCGTCTGTGATGGCATTTGTCAGCTGTTTATTTTTCTCTTCCACCGTTACCACCAGCTTTAAAATGGTATCGTTGGGATAATGCATTTTCAACTTGGAAAGAATAAACCGGAAAAACCGTTCCAACACTGTCCGGCCCTCAAATGCAGTCTCCCTGGCAAGCAGCGGCACCCCTTTGGAGGCACTGATGACAATATCGTGCAGTAACGCCGCTTTCCCGGTCTGTGCATACTGTAACGCTTTTTTTCCAAACACCCACTCGTGGTTGTCATCCCGCACCGCCGCCACCGTGGGAATCAGCTCCTGTACCTCCTGCCCCGGCTCCTCCCCAATGGGAACAGGCTCAAATAATGTCTGGTCAAAACAGGATAACTGGGAAAAATCATTCCCCAAATCCAGTCCTACCAGCAACGTCCTTTCATCATTCATGCCTTTCCCTCCTTTTTCTTATTCTAACGGCTTAAATGCATGGTTACGCACCGCCTCATCCTTAGCATAATCCTCCATCAGCTGGAACATGGTTTTTTCATCCTGCATATCGCCGGCAATCATCATCAGATTTAAGGTGCGGTACCGGCTGTCGTCATCCACAGCCCCCTCGATATCCTGCTCCATATTGATGCTGACGCTCTCGGTAATAATCGACTCCTTACCGTCATATTCGGAAATATAATACTGCAGAATTTCATTGTGGAACAATATAAATTCCATACCGTGAACTGCCTCGTACACACAGGGCAGCTCCGTCACCGTAAAATCCCCTTCTTCTTTTTTGTTCTTGCTGCTTCCGTCCAAAATCCGGTAATGCAGCTTCACTTTATGGGAAGGGTCACAAGTATACTCCACAAAGCATTTATCCTTCACCTGGTAAGGCACGCGAATCTGGCTTCCGAAATCCTTATAAAAGGAAAGTACAATGCCTCTTTGCAGCATTCCTGCCAGATGATAACTGACAAAATCTGCTTCCTCATCGGTGAGGGTTTCTTTGGTACTGTAATATTTTAACAGCGCCAGCAGACATGCCCGGCTCTCCTCCGTCAGAAGTTCTTTCTTCATAAACTCAAATATGTCCTCATCCAGCACCCGGTCCCTGACTACATAGCCGTATGCCTCGCTGTTGATGTATGCACGGATTAGCTGGTGGTTGGTGTCCGTCTCATAAAAGGACTGGAAAATATGCATGGCGCCGGGCATCTGCACACCGGTAAATACCATCTGTGCCAGCAGGCGTTCCTCCAGCTCATGCCTGTCCATCATGGAACTGCCTGCCGTCCGCCAGATTCCAAACAATTCTCTTACTGAGCCCACATAGAACTTCATCAGGTACAGCAAAACCGCCTCACTGAACTTGCCAGACATATATACATAATTGCAAAGTTCCAGAATAAACATATCCGGCTCTTCCATACCCACTTCCTGAATCTGCTGTTCGCATACCTGCAGCAGATATTTGCGGGAAACATCCTCAAATCCAAACAACTTTAATCCTTCCACTGCCTTTGAAAAAATCTTTCGGATAATGCAGTACTGGATAAATTCGCCCCGGTGTCCGTTGCCCACATAGTCCCAATTGAGATTTCGCAGCATATCATCCAGCAAATCTCCCTCAAAATTATCGTAGTAGTACTTGGCAAGGGAAGCGTGGCACCGTCTCTTGTACACCACCGACAAGTCCTCTAACTCCATCACCCTCCGGCGGATATTGATTACCACATCTCCCGTCTTATTGTAGGCTTCATTTTTCTCGTAGAGATACAACAATAACCGTTTGTCATCTTTGTTATATTCATAACATGCCTGGGCGCAGTCATCCATATTCACAAGCCTGCGCACAGTAAAGGGAACGGTATCCGCATAACGGTTGTCCTTTTTATCTACCAGGATGATTCTTGCGCCGTCGGTAAACATCTGCACTACCGCCCTGCCGTCCACAAAGGGAACAAACTGCTCCTCCGTCAGCTCCCGGTGCAAAACAGCTACGCCCTTTATATCCGGATTATCACAGAGCACTTCATACTGATACATCACCGATGGTAACAGTCTTGCCGTATGCTTATCCAAAGTATCCGGCGTAATAAAATGCTCATACAGCACTGCCAGATTTTTATTTACCCGCTTCTTTTCCAGCTCTTCCAATGCGAAACTGCGCATATGGGACAGATAACTGTTATATGTTTCCATATCAGAATCTCTGTGTTTGATAATATACGCATACAAAAATTCTTTTGTCTCTACATCCAGATGGTTCTCATAAAGAAAATACAAAAGCACATGTCCAGGAAGCTCCACATTCTCATCCTTGGGCAAAGCATACATGTAATGCTCAAAAAGCTCTGCAATCCGCAGATTTTTTTCCACTCCCAGACGATACCAGCGAAAATATCTGCTCTGGGTCTGCCCGGAACGAATCAGCAAACTGCATATGGTAGATAATATTTCTTCATGAAGATACCGGTTATACAATCTTCCCAGGGCGTAAATACTCTGGGAATGGAATTTGCGGCTGCGCCCCAGCAGATAATTCATATGCAGCGCCGCCTCCAGCTCCAGACAGTCGTTTTTCACCGCCCAAAGCACAATCTGAAATCCGGCATCCGTCAATTCCCCGCAAAGCTTCGGCTCTTCATTTAATAAAATCACTGCCTCATAGTATAGCACAGGACTATGGCAGCCCTCTTCTATCAATTCCAGAATATCCCCCAGCTTTATCTGCCGGTTCTCGTACCGTTTATCCAGGTACAACAGATACCAGAGTATCTGCCAGCTCCGGTGCCCGTGCTCATACTGGTAACGGATATTTTCCACTGCCCTTTCAATATCCGCTGTCTCCTTGGTATACAATGCCCGCAGATACAAAAATGCGCAGTATACCGGCACATCCTTTTCTCTCAGCCAGTTTTCCTTCGCCAGATATTTTGCAATATATTCCTCTGCCCCGCTATCTCTCTCGTCAATCACCGCCACATGCAGACGGATAATATCCAGCACATGCATGGGAAAACAGGTATCCATCCGCGCCAGAAGACGCTCCATCTCTTCCACATACGTCTCATGTGCCATCCGGTTCATCCGGAAATTCAAATAATTGTTGCAGCACTGCATCAGGCACTGCTGCCTTCCAGTCACTTTTTCATCGACACCCGGCGCGCCCTCCGCTTCCACCGTGACAGTCAGGACTTCCTGTCTGGATGCCAGACGAATCTGTCCGAAGTT
>CAZSGT010000317.1:0-3292 GCA_964606215.1 uncultured Lachnospiraceae bacterium | reverse complement strand
TCATCTGGCTCTCATCATACTCCGGCCATTTCTGGTCAAACACACTGTCTGTATGCCCCAAATCCTCCCAGAGCTCGCTTGCCACATGGGGGATAAATGGCGCCAGCAGAATCACTGCAGTCTCCAGGGTCTCCTTATCCACACCACCCTGTTTCTTGGTTATCTCAATAAATGTATTATTGTACTCCATAAATCCACTGACAACCGTGTTTAAGCTAAAGCTTTCCAAACGGGTCGTAATATCTTTAATCATTCTATGGCGGAGTTTTATGGTCTCCGGCGTAGCTTCTGCCTTGGCCTCGATACCGCTTTGCACCATTTTCCAGAAACGGTTGATAAAACGGTACACACCGTCAATACCACGGTCATCCCACTCAGAATCTAACTCTGGTGGTCCTACAAACAACTCATACAGACGAAGGGAATCACATCCGTAATCCCTTACCAAATCATCGGGAGAAACCACGTTTCCCTTTGACTTACTCATCTTTATACCGTTCTTACCTGTAATCATTCCCTGGTTAAACAGTTTCGTAAAAGGTTCCTCGAAATCCACCACACCGATATCATATAAAAACTTGGTATAAAATCTGGAGTACAGCAAATGCAGTACCGCATGCTCTACACCGCCGATATACATATCTACTGGTAGATTGTCATGCGCTTTCTGCTATGACACCGGATCTTTATCGTTTTTATTATCTACATATCGCAGGAAATACCAGGAAGAACCTGCCCACTGCGGCATGGTATTGGTCTCTCTCTTTGCCGGTGCACCACAGCACGGACATTTGGTATTTACCCACTCTGTGATATCCGCCAATGGGGACTCTCCGGTACCAGTAGGCTGATAGCTGTCTACCTCCGGCAAAAGTAATGGCAGTTCTTCTTCCGGAACAGGAACCGCCCCACACTTTTCACAGTGTACAATCGGAATCGGCTCGCCCCAGTAACGCTGTCTGGAAAATACCCAGTCGCGGAGTTTATAGTTTACTGTCTTTTTGCCAATGCCCCGGCGTTCAATTTCTTCCGGTGCGGACTGCTTTAACTCCGCGGAATCTCTCCCTGTCCACTCCCCGGAGTTAATCACGATTCCGGACTCGGTGTACGCCTCAGTGAGATTGGGATTTTCTTTCCCATCCTTTGCAATTACCTGTATAATCGGAATATTAAATTTCGTTGCAAATTCAAAGTCACGGTCATCATGGGCGGGCACACACATAATCGCGCCGGTTCCATAATCTGCCAGTACATAATCGGAAAGCCAGATAGGCACCTTCGCACCATTTAACGGGTTAATGGCATAACTTCCCGTAAACACACCGGTCTTTTCTTTATCCTGCAGACGGTCCACGCTGGAACGCATAGACGCCTGATAAATATATGCATCCACATCTTCCTTCGTCTCCGGTGTGGCAAGAGACGCCGCCATGGCATGCTCTGGCGCCAGTACCATGAAGGTAGCACCATATAATGTATCTGGTCTGGTAGTATATACGGTAATGCTCTCTTCTCTGCCTTCCACCTGGAAATTCACCTCTGCACCGTAACTCTTTCCAATCCAGTCTGCCTGCATTTTCTTCACCTTCTCCGGCCAGTCCAGTTTATCCAGATCTGCAAGAAGGCGGTCTGCGTACTTGGTAATTTTTAACATCCACTGACGAAGATTTTTCTTGGTAACATCTGCGCCACAACGCTCGCATTTGCCGTTGACCACCTCTTCGTTGGCAAGCCCGGTCTTACAGGAGGGACACCAGTTAATTGGCATCTGTTTTTCATAGGCAAGCCCTTCTTTGAACATTTTTACAAAAATCCACTGGGTCCACTTATAAAAATCCGGGTCCGTGGTATTGACCTCTAAATCCCAGTCGTAAACCGCTGCAATCTGCTGAATCTGTTTCTTGATATTGGCAACATTTTCCGCCGTGGACTTTGCCGGATGCACACCCATTTTAATTGCGTAATTTTCTGCTGGTAGCCCAAAAGCATCCCATCCCATGGGATGAATAATATGGTATCCCTTCAGCATCTTGTAACGGCTCCATACATCAGAAATGACATACCCTCTCCAATGTCCTACATGAAGTCCGTTTCCGGACGGATATGGAAACATATCCAGACAGTAATACTTAGGTTTCTTACCATCATCCACATTCACTGGATGTTCCTCCCATATTTTTGTCCATTTCTTCTCAACTTCCTTGTGATTGTATACTTTCGCCATGATTATCCTCTTTTCTGCATACCTGTGTATGCGTTTTGGGTCACTTATTTTTGTGTCACTTCGTTTTTATATGTCACATAATATGTCTGTGCCAGACGGTATCCGGCAGAGTTGGATATTACATATTCTACCTTATATACGGTGGTATCTGCTGTGGTGGAAGATATGGTAACGTCTGCCACAATCTTCTTCGTCACATCCACTCCGGTATATGTTTTTGCCGTCATACCCGCAAGTGCATATGCCTTTACCGCCTCTATAATTTCTTCCTGGGAAGCATCGGATGGCAGTCCCAGCAAATCTGCGCTCACCTCTAAATCCTTTCCTCCGCTCATGGTAAAATACGGAACCATCTGGATATACAGGGTTTTGGACACCTGATTTCCTGCCTGGTCCTTCAACGTATACACGATGGTATACTTCTTGCCTGAAGAATCTTTCGTTATCTTTACGGATGCATCTGTATTTTTTAAGGACGACACATTGTCGGACACCTGAATTTGCTGCCATGCAAAATTCGTATCCACAACGCTTCCAATTGGTACCTGTTTTGTGGATTTATCTGCAAATCCGCTGATTACCGGCTTCACATTATCTACATACGCCGTCAAAGTTTTCTTTGCCTGCTTGCTGGCATTCTGTGCAGTAATCGTCACCTTATACACATTGGTCTTTGTCATTTTATATTTAACCTTCACATACTTTGATGACATTTTCTTCCCGTTCTGGGTAATGCGGCAATGCTTTAATGCAGTTTTCTTTGTAAGTTTCGATTTCTTTGTAACATAAATATTGGATGTTTCACTGATTACCGGGGTTGTCTTTGCCGCTTTCACTTTAAAACGTTTTGTCACTTTTGCAGTGCGCTTAATCTGGTCCTTCACCGTATAAACCACCTTATATGTCCCCGGCTTTTTGGTGTCCACCTTCTTTACCTTTTTGCCTCCAAAGTATACTTTCGCCTTCACCAGCGAAGTACAATCATAGCCTGTGGTATTTTTTGCCTTTACGCCTTTCATCACGTTAAAAGGCACTCCTTACTCTATATTGTTCCTCTTCTCAACGGTA
>CAZSGT010000316.1:0-3297 GCA_964606215.1 uncultured Lachnospiraceae bacterium | reverse complement strand
ATGGAATTTTGCAGGAGCAGGTAATACCATTGGCTGGGGAAAAGATGCGGAAAACTATGACCTCTGGGTAGATGGCTGGGGGCAGGAAGACTGGGTGGATGAAGTTTTTGGAAAAATGAAGGAAGCCTTTACAGATAAAGGTGTGCCGATTATTCTTGGAGAGTATGGCGCTGTATATCAAAGCGAGGAGCGGGAGGATAACAGATACTATTATATTCATTATGTCACAAAAGCTGCACTGGATGCCGGGATGTGTCCGGTTGTCTGGGACAATGGAGGTACGGGCTCTGGTGGAGACGCTTTTGCCATCTTTAACCGCAAGTCGGGGAATGTGGTTATACATGAAAAATATTTGCAGGGCATCATGGATGCCGCGAAAGGACAGTGATTGTCAGAATGGAATGGAATAAAAAGAATGTCCTGCGGGGAATGGGCATTATTGCTTTTACAATATTATTTTACTGGGTAGTAAACAACTGGCTTACATTTTTAAAGCTGATAGAGTTTGTGATGGGATTGATTTCTCCATTTGTCATTGGCGGCGCCATTGCCTTTGTCATGAATTGTCCCATGCGGGTCATGGAAGAGGGCATGTTGAAATTAAAGGACACGGGACCTGGAAAAACCATAAAGGGGCACAGACGGGGTATCAGCCTGGTGCTTACCATACTGATTTTTCTAGGCGCAGTTGCACTTTTAATATTCATTGTGGTGCCGGAGCTGGTCAGGACCTGCAGTAGTCTGGCGGTACAAATTCAAAAGGCATCGGAGCATTACAAGGATTTACTCATTGCATCGGATAAACTTTCGCCAGAGGCAATTAAACAGATTCAAAATCTGGAGCTAGACTGGGAAGGATACATTACAAAGGCAGGAAACTGGCTGGCGGAGGGAACCGGCGTGGTTCTGGGGTCTACGTTCAGTTTCGCCTCCAAAGTGATTTCCAGTGTGGTAAATATTGCATTGGCGTTTATATTTGCCATCTATATTCTGACACAGAAAGAGACTCTGGCTTCCCAGATTACGAAGGTAATTCGTGCATTTTCCAGAGAAGACAGAGCGGAAAGAATTTTGGGATTTTTCCGGCTTGTAAACCGCTCTTTTTCCAATTTTGTATCGGGACAATGTATTGAAGCCATAATTATTGCACTTATGTTTTTTGTGGGACTTAGCGTTTTCCGTTTTCCCTATGCGCTGGTGATTGCGGTGCTTATCGGTTTTACATCCCTGATTCCTATATTCGGGGCGTTTATTGGATTGATATTTGGTGCATTTTTGATTGGCGTGCTAAATCCCATGCAGGGAATTTGGTTTGTGGTGTTGTTTTTGGTTATCCAGCAGATTGAGGGAAATCTCATTTATCCAAAAGTTGTTGGCGGAAAGGTGGGACTGCCATCCATCTGGGTGCTGGTGGCTGTGACACTGGGTGGAAATATGCTGGGACTGGTGGGAATGTTGATATTTATACCTATGTTTTCCGTGTTTTATCAGCTGCTTAGAGACGCAACATATGCACGTCTGGATAAGAAGAAATCCTAAAATTTAAGTTTACGGATTCACGAATTTATGATAGAATACCTATAGCATTTATGTTCTTATACTAATACACTGATGAGGAGAGGGATGTTGTCATGGAGACAAAAATTTTATTAGAGAGTGGAACCAATGAATTAGAGATTTTAGAGTTTAAGGTGAGTGGTCACTCCTACGGAATAAATGTCGCAAAGATTAGAGAGATTGTTACGTATACAGAATTGACCCCGATTCCAAATGGTCATCCGGCATTGGAAGGCGCATTTTTAACTCGTGGGGAGACGATTTCTGTTATTGATTTGTCGAAAGCGCTGAATATGCCATATGAGACTGATTCCAAGAGAGATATGTTCCTCATTACCAATTTCAATCAGTTTAATACGGGTTTTCATGTACACGGAGTTGTAGGAATCCACCGTGTATCCTGGGACCGTATTCTGAAACCGGATTCTACCATCAGCAATTCAAAGGATAGTATCGCCACAGGTATTATCAATCTGGATGGCAGACTGACAATCATACTGGATTTTGAGAAGATTGTGGCAGATATTTGTCCGGACGTAGGTGTGAGCCAGCAAGACATTGAGAGGCTTAGCCGCAATCATAAAAATCTTGCGCCGATTTTGTGGGCGGAGGATTCCCGGCTGCTTAGCCAGATGATTGAAGATGGTCTTACAAAGAGCGGATATACGAATATCACAATGGTAAACAATGGTATGGAGGCATGGGAACTTCTTGAAAAATATAAAAAAGAGGGCACGCTGAAGGAAAGAGTATCCTGTGTAGTAACAGATATTGAAATGCCGCATATGGACGGGCATCATTTATTGAAACGCATCAAGGAAGACCAGGCATTTGAAGATATTCCTGTAATTATATTCTCATCGCTGATTAATGAAGATATGAGACGAAAAGGTGAGTTGTTGGGAGCAGATGCCCAGCTGTCCAAAAATCAGATGGGCGAGTTTATAAAGACCCTGGACGAGTTATTGGGAACAGAGAGTGAATAAGAAGGAGGAAAATAAGGATGGCAAGATTTTGTACGCAGTGCGGAAAGCCGTTGGAGGAAGGCGAGGTATGTACATGCCAGCAAAGCGGTGCGCAGATGCAGCAACAGACACCGATGGAAGGACAGATGTCCGGAGGTCAGGGGCAGCAATATAATGGACAGGGAGGACAGACATACGGTAGTCAGGGAAACACCCAGGGACAGCAGTATGGTGGACAGTCCTATGGCAACCAGGGATATGCGGGTCAGGGAAATCAGTTCACGGAACAGGCAGGACAGATGATGAACCAGTTTGTGTCCACCAGCAGAAGTTTATTCGGAAGGCTGGTGCCCATGATAAAACGCCCGGCAACAGAGCTTGGTGCTATGGCAGAGAATGAAGAGACTTCACTGGGAATCCAGATGATTGTATTGCATCTGGTGGTTACGCTGGTTATGACAATCGTTTCTCTGTTGACCGTAAAATCCCGGCTGGGAATTATGGCAGAATATATTGATATTCCATATGTAAAGACCATATTGCTGACATTGATTCTTACGGCAGTGGTAGATTTTGGTCTGGCGGCTATTTTATTTGTTGTCACCAAATTCATTTTTAAGTGTGAACTTGGTTTTGGAGGCATGCTTCCGTTGGTAGGAGGTATGGCAGTGGTAAATTCTGCCGCGCTGATCGTTGGCGGTATTTTGATGATTTTGTCTGCGCAGCTTGGTTCCATTATTATAGTTTTGGGAGCGATTGTCGGTTTCATGTATAT
>CAZSGT010000315.1:0-3319 GCA_964606215.1 uncultured Lachnospiraceae bacterium | reverse complement strand
CTCCCTCAGAAACTGCATTTGGCGGCAGATGTCCCGTATCTGCCGCCTGTATAAAATATATTTTACCGTGATGCACACCAAAAGAATTCCGAAAACTGCCGCTAAAAACTCCATCTATACCACATCCCTCTTTACAAAACAAAGATTTCCAATCAATAAGTACCCCAACATATACGCGGCACCAACGCCGATTGCCAGTTGTATGGCCCCGCTATCCGCTTCGATAGAAAGCTGATTGATATTTCTCATCACAAAATACTTTGCCGCATCATCAATATCCAGAACTTTTTTAAACAGCAGCGCCAGATTGCTTCCCACGCCCATGGCACAGAGGATTCCTGCAGTTATACCAATCACATTACTCCGGGTCACGCTGGTAATCATAGCAATCCCACATAAAAATGCAAAGAAAAGCAAAATCTGTATGCCTATGAGGGGAGCATAGTCACCAATCTGTTTGATTCCAAAGACAAGTTCTTTTCCATACAACACCTTCATTGTTATCCACTGGCACACTCCGTATAACAGCATGAACAATACAGTATAACATAAAATTGCCGGGAACTTTGCAAGATAAATGCTGGTACGGCTTGCCGTCTGCCCTGCAATGTTTTTAATAAATCCCGTGGAATGTTCGCTGTTTACAAACAACACCACCATAATGGTCAGAAATATAAGCAATATGCCACTGCCAAGGTCTGCATAAAAATAAGCTATAAACGGTGCCATTTCCCCATCTGTCCGTTCCGGCTCTTCACTGTAAATACCAAATTTCCCATCTAAGGAATCTTCCGGCTCTTCTTCATCGGCCTGGTCTCCCTCCATGGTCATGGTAAATCCCAACGTCGCGGGTTCATACTCCTCCTGTCCTGTTTCCTCATCTAAATCTAAATGATGCAGATACACAGTAAGGGCAGCCATACCGATTACAAACAAAAACATTACTCTGGCGCTCTTCATACGCATCATGCGGTACATATTCATACGAATTAAATTAAACATTTTCCCCACCTCCTGTCAATTTCAAAAAATAATCTTCCAGATTTTCCTGCTCTACCTTTAACTCCCGAACCCGCACATCTGCCAATATCAGCCTGTGGTTAATCTCACCAGAACGTTCCAGACCCTCATATAACCGAATAGTCTCTTTGCCCACAACCTTGTAATCGTGGATGCCAAGCTGTTCAATGACGGTGCTTGCGGCTTCCGTCTGGTCTGTGGAAATCTCCAGATAATCGCTGCAGGTCTCCTCCAGCGCCTCTCTGGTAAGCTCCTTTACCAGACGCCCCTGATGGATAATTCCAAAAGTATCCGCCACCTTATACAATTCCTCCAGAATATGGCTGGAAATCATAATCGTAATACCCTGCTCATCCCGGAGTTTTAAAAGGGTTTCCCTGACTTCCGCAATTCCCTGGGGGTCCAGCCCGTTAATGGGCTCGTCAAGCACCAGAAAATCCGGACCGCCCACCATTGCCATGGCAATGCCAAGACGCTGTTTCATTCCCAGCGAATACTTTCCCACTTTTTTTCTTCCTGCCTGCCCCAGGCCCACAATCTCCAACAAAGACTCCTCATATCCCTTTTTATGGATTCCCAATGCAAGGGCTTTGCATTTCAAATTCTCAAATCCAGTCATACCGGGATACAGTCCCGGTGCTTCTATGAGGTTACCGATGCGGGAATAATGTTTCCTCGCCGCCGCCCCGCTTTGTCCAAACAAGGTGATTTCACCATCGGTGGGTGCAGACAATCCGCTAATCATTTTCATAAACGTGGTTTTACCTGCGCCGTTTCTCCCGATAAAACCATAAATTTCGCCCTTTTTTACATGCAGGCTGACGCCGTCCACCGCCCGTATTTTCCCAAACTGCTTCGTCAGCTTATGGGTACTAAGCACACTATTCATCTCTACACTTCCTTTCCAAAACATCTCCCTGCAATCCTGCCAGAACCATTCCCCTTACAGGTTTTGCATCCGTCACAGATACCACGGCTTGCTAACGTCTGTATCTGTGATACATTTAATATAGCAGGCAAAAGATAATAAACCGCAAAGAAATGTTAAAGAAAAGGTAAAGAATGCTCAATCCTTAATCACGTCTGCAAATTCCCCCTGCAACACTGTCACCAAATCCTCCGGATTCAATAAAATCTGTGTTCCCAGCCTGCCGCCGCTGATGATAATCTCCTGAAAATTTTTTGCGCTCTCCTGTACCACCGTGGGATACGATTTCTTCATACCAAGGGCAGTCACTCCTCCACGGATGTATCCGGTAATCTTATTGATGTCTTTTACCGGTATCATATCCAGCGATTTCTCTCCCACAATCCGCGCTGCTTTTTTCATATCAATCTCCTTATCAACAGGTATTACAAACACGTAATATCCTCCCGACTTTCCCACCGTCACCAGCGTCTTAAAGGATTGGTCGTAGGAATCCCCATTGATATCTGCGGTGTGCACCCCGTCAATAAATTCCTCACACTCATAAGTCCGCATTTGATACGGAATCTTATGGCTGTCCAACATGCGCATCGCATTTGTTTTCGTTTCTTTTTTCGCCATAACTGCCTCCAGGTTTCATCTATACCATTTTAAATCCCAGACCCCACACCGTCTCAATATATTCCTGCTTTGTAAATTCCTTTATCTTTTTGCGGATGTTACTGATATGGACATTAATCGTCTTATCTTCCCCCATGTAGTAATCATCCCAGGCATACTCATAAATCTCATTTTTGGAAAACACTTTTTCAGGACGCTGCAAAAGAAGTTCCATAATCTTCAGTTCCTGTGCAGTAAGGGAGCATACTTCGCCACACACCGTCATCTGTCTGCGGGATGCATCATAGACGATATCCCGGTACGTTATCACTCGTTCCCTTGTATCTGTCCCGTCAGCACTGCGCAGCTGAACCATAACCCGCACCAGAAGCTCCTCTATCTCGAAAGGTTTTGTCATATAATCATTGGCGCCCAGAGTCAGCAAATCTACTTTGGCGTCCAGTTCGCCCCTGGCTGACAGCACAATCACCGGCATCTCCGTGCGCCCCCGGACTTCTTTCAACACCTGTTTTCCGTCCATCCCCGGCAGCATCAAATCTAAAATCATCAAATCAAATGTTTCACTATCCAGACGCAGCAACGCCTCTGTACCGGAAAATGCGCTGACTACCTCGTAGCCTTCCCTGGTAAAACTCTCTGCCAGAAGTCCGTTTATACCAGCGTCATCCTCCACCACCAGAATTTTTTTCATAAGCTTATCCCCCTTACAAAGAGATTTTACCACGGCAAAAACGATTTTGCCATAATTTT
>CAZSGT010000314.1:0-3330 GCA_964606215.1 uncultured Lachnospiraceae bacterium | reverse complement strand
CAGGCTTTAATCCATTTGCTGTCACAGCGTCCCAGGCCTCCTGAATGTCAGCAGCTTCCAGACTAATATGCTAATTCACCTTGGAACATGAGCATGGATCTGCATCTTTATCCATGCCAGGGTATTCTGCTTCCTTCTGAGAATACTCTGTAAACTGTACTTCATTTCCATCCGGATCATAAACCTTAAGTTCCCGGGAACCATATATCGTCCCATGTATATCTTCCTGTATCATTACTCCTGCCGCAACCAGATTTTCTCTGATTTTTTGAATATCATCCACTTCAAAATCCATCTTTCTGTATCCATATATACTGCCACAGTCCGGTGTTTCATCCTTATGCGGTCCAAATCCGTCAATATCATAAAATTTCAACATGGCATCCATATTTTTGGCGTTATATGAAATATGTGCAATTTTTGTGACAGGTATTTTGGACTGTATAAGCGGATCTGATCTTGCGCAGGTTGAAATAATATCTGTAAATACACCCGAGCTGCCCCTTTTACCATCGCCGTAAGTATTTCCTGTACATGACAGGTCATATCCATATTCGCCCTGCATACCCTTTTGTTTAAAATTGCATCCTCCATATCCGCCACACCAATACCCCTTGAATTGTCGGCATAAGGAGTAAACATGGAGCCGTTATTATATAGCTCCATATATTGCACAGTCATCTAAAATTTAATTTTATTCAGGCATATTCAACCTTTACTCCGGTCAAAAATTTCAGCATCCGCCAAAGGACCTGTGGTAATTTTTCTGGGTTCTTCCTGCCATACCTTATCTGTCATCATAAGTTCTTCTGCATCTTTGATCAGATCCAGGGAGCCTACATGGAATCCCGCATCATAATCTGTATTTAAAAAGGTCTCCAAAATGTCAATAGCTTCCCACTCTCCTATTGTCCTTCCGCCCATGCATAAAATATTTGCATCATTATGTTTTCTCGTCATTTTAGCCTGGTATGTGCTGCCCACCAGTGCGGCACGTATGCCTTTGAACTTATTGGCTGCCATGCTGATACCGATTCCTGTTCCGCAAATCAAAACCCCGCACCTTGCCTCACCGCTTTGCACAGCTGCTGCAACTTTAGCCGCAAAAAACGGATAACGAGTTGCCTCAATATCCGGATTATCATCCGAACCGCAATCCACGTAAGGAATACCCTTTCCCTCAAGGTATTCAATACACTTGCTTTTCAAAAAATATCCTGCCGTGTCATTTCCTAAATAAACTTTTTTCTCCATCTTTTTCTTCTCCTTTTTCTTAAAATTTTATTTTGCCATTTTTCCGTCCAACATATATCTTTGAAACTCCAGGGATTCCCCGGCATCCTGATCAAGCATTTCTTCGGTCATCTCACCGCACAGCGGTCTCCATATTTTAATGTCCTGACCAACCTTGCCTCCCATATTGACAAACGGCTCCATCACCACATCTTTGTCATAACCGATATCCCGCAGGGCCTCACCAATTTCACGCCATGGCATACGCCCTTTCCCAGGCACCATGCGGTTACATTCCCCTGTGTGAAAATGTCCCAGATGTCTGCCTGCCGTGCGGATTGCATCTGAAATACTTGTCTCTTCAATATTCATATGAAACGTATCCAGCATCACCCATACATTATCCATCCCTACTTCTTCTACAAAGGACACGCCTTCATCTGCGGTATTAATAATATGGTTTTCAAAACGATTCAAACACTCCAGATTCAATTCCACGTTATACTTCGCTGCTTCTTCTGCAAGCAGCCTCATTCCGTCCACTGCATTTTTCCAGTCCTCTTCCTTATCTACAGCCTTGCCATAATCCACCGGCCAGTAGGAATATAACGCACCGCCTAGTATCCTGCTGTTTAATTGCTCCATAACCGTGAAAAGTTTTTTATACCATTCCAGTGCTCCTGCACGAAGTTCCCTGCATCCAATATTGTGCTCCACAGATGGTCCATAGCCAACAGTCAGCTCTACGTTATTAGCATCTGCCGCGGCTTTAAGTCTCTTCACATCATCTTGTGAGTAATCCGGCAAAGGTGTCCCTCCAACTTCAAGAATGTCAAATCCTAATCTTGACACCTTATCCACGTATTTGATATAATCTGCCGACCACTCTTTTTCCCAATATGCATAGTATATGCCATGTTTCATATCAATCTGTCCCCCGCTTTGATACTCATATCTTCCCGCAATCTTCAGCCCTTATTTCATAATGCTTTCAGACTCTATCTTTCAAAAATCACCCACTATTAATAACCTCTTCTTTTGCCTGTCGATTCAATGTGCAAATCATTCTCTCAAACAGCTGTACCGCACTTTCCGGAACCATGGTTCCTGGAAGCGTTTCTTTGATTTCAAAAATAGACAATGCCCCGGCAAAAGTACGAATAAAACCGCTTTCTGCAAGTTCTGGCGCCTCATCCGAAAACATTTTCCCCGCCACAGGATTCTCTAAAAGCTCATTCAATGTGGAATCCATCGAATACCGCTCATTCTCAAAAGACAACTCTGTCTTGTACTCAAAATGATAGTCCCCCGATCCGACGGTAAGTTCTTCCCTCTCGGGAAGACAAATGTCTGCCGTGGTGTTTTCAGGTACGTGAATATCTGCTTTTATGATGCCATTCCCGCAGGAAAAGGCACAGGAAATCGATCCATAGACCGTTTCATACACTGCATTTACGGAAGTAATCCCCTTAACAAGCCTTGGTGCAATGCGGGATTTCTTATAACCCGGCGCAAGAGCGGTAATCCCACACAACTCCTTATAGAGCCAGTCGCCGATGGTAGCAAAACCAAACTGATTCAGCGAATTCATCTCGAAAAGATTGAAGCTGCCATCCGGATTCACCCCATCCCAAAGTTCCCAAATCGTTGTCGCCCCCAGCCGCACACTGTAAAGCCATGAAGGACAGTCCTCCTTAAAGAGAATATCTCCCACGAGGGCATGTTGCCCATTTTGACTCAACGCGTGAGTGATATACTGAGTACCCACGAAACCGGTCCGCAGATGCTTTTTGGTCTTAACAAGGTTCAGGACAAGCCGGTCTGTTACTCTTTGCCGATCCTTTTCTTCCAATAGATTGAAATATAGAACCAGTGCTGCAGCTGTCTGCGTATCACTCACAAGCCTGCCTGTAGCTGTAATATATTCCGCACGGAATTTTGAGAGAACGTCATCATACAGTGCCCCATACTCTGTCACATCACTGTCGTATCCAAGTATTTCAGCGGTTTTCGCCATAATATCGATTGAATATAGATAATACACGTTGCCGATCAGGTGTGAATCGGTTCCTCCTGCTTTCTCATCCATCGAGGGAT
>CAZSGT010000313.1:939-3343 GCA_964606215.1 uncultured Lachnospiraceae bacterium | reverse complement strand
GGCACATTATCCCAGAAGTATTATTATTCCAGAAGAAATGCAGATTTCAGTATAAATCCTACATTTCTCTGTACAAATCTGGAATAACAATATCCTCTGAATTAATGCAGGAAATCAGGTATATTACCTTTTCTTTTACTGCCGAATTTACCAGGATCATTCTTAAGGAACCATCTGTCATTCCATTCTTTTAACTGGCGGTTCATTGTGTCCTGTGATATTTCTGCATAAATTTGAGTAGTCTGCAAAGACGCATGTCCAAGGAAGTTTTTTACAACGATCAACGGTACTCCTGCTTCAAGCATATGTGTTGCAGTTGTATGCCGCATTGAGTGAGGCGTATAATTATCCCTAAACAGATACGGATTTTCCTGCTTCGCTTGATTGACATATTTTGCATAGATTTCTTCGATGCAGGAAACGGTCATTTTTTCATGGGTCTGGCTTGAAAAAACATGACGTCCTCCATCTTTGGATATTCCCCTGTGTGCAATATACTTTTTTAACATATCAGAAGCAGTGGCCGGTATTCCTATTCTGCGCATTTTTTGTCCTTTGCCATGGACATTCACGCCTGCTCTATCCGGATAAAACCGGATATCACCAACAGTCAGATCACACACTTCCTGAGCCCGCATTCCACTGGCATACATAAAACACAGCAGGGTTTTATTCCTGAGCCCGATTTCTGTATCAGCATCCGGAAGATCCAAAATAATCTTCACTTCGTCTCTTGTAAAAGAACTCCTTCTTGCCTGTGGAGCTTTTTTCTTAGGGATCTTTAATATGTTATTCCTAAATATGGAGGCAGATCCAAAATCTCTGTTCTGTGCATAAATTGAAAAAGCTGAAAGCGCAGAAAGACGCTGGTTTCTCGTTGATATACTGCATCCACGTTCTGACTCCAGCCAGTTCAGGAAGTCCGTGATCACCTGATCGTTGAGCATTTCGAAATACACCTGATCAGCCGGCGTTTTTTTAACAGTGTACATAAATTCCATAAGAATCCGAAATGCTGCTTTATAAGATGTGATAGTTTTTTCTGACAATCCTTTAGCTACGGGAAGATATGTACTAAAGTAGCACTCAAGCAGATCCAGAAATGAATTTTTTTTACGCTTCATAATCCACCTCCGGCAGCAAATCATCCATAAAATTTCCAAAAACCTCAACTGCTTCAGGGAACAATTCACTGCTGAATTTTAAGTACTTAGACGTCTCGTCAAGACTGTCATGTCCCAGATAGATGGAAAGATATGGTATCGTATCATCAAGGCGTCTGCCTGCCCGTTCCGTTTGGGCAAAGGATTTAAAAGCGAAAACGTGTCGTAAGCAGTGCATACAAGGACCTCTTTCGTGTTTTTTGCGGTTATAAAGGCGGATTCCGTTGTCTTTCAGTATTTTTTCAAATCTGCGTTTAACTGACTTGTCGGAAATATGGTCTTCATTTTTGGAAGACGGAAAAAGCCATCCGTTACTCTTTCCGAACACCCCCATTGCCAGGCAGTAATCTGTCAGAATCTTTGTCATTCCTGATGACATCGGTACCAGACGTTGTTTGTCACCCTTGGTATTTACCAGTCGGAGGATGCCGTTTTCAAGATCTGTATCTGCCATACGGATCCTGATGGTTTCCCCTATCCTTAATCCGCAACTGTATAATAACCGGATGATTACCGGGAATTCGATTACCAGATACGGATCTGCTTTTTTATCTGACTGGATGACATTATCTGCACATTGAAAGATACGTCCCAGTTCATCATCACTGAATATATAAGGAACGTAGTCATCACGTACCTTTGGGACAACAGGCATAAAGACTGCTTCCCCTGATAATGCCAGAAATTTCAGGAACTGCCGGATAGTGACCACCTCATTTTCAACAGAGCCACTCTTACCGTTTACCGTACTGATCCATGCGTTTATAAAGGATTCCGTAATCTGGCCTTCTGAAAGGATATGTGCATTCAGGTAATCATCAAACCGTCTCAGATAACACAGTTCATGTTTTTGAGCACTATTGCTTAATACAGAACTGCGAAGTTCACAGTATTGCGAAAGTTTGTCTGAATATATGCTGTTAAACATGGCAGACCACCTTCTTTCCTGAAAGATAATCTGCAAAAATCCCTTCCGGCTGAGGAGGTTCGAGTGCGTACAATCTCAAGTTTTCAATGTCCACTTTTGCATAATGTTTTATAACATTTGGATCTGTATGCCCCAGTATTTTTCTGACGGTTTCGTATGAAACACCGTCGTTCACCATTGAAGTGGCAAGTGATGAGCGGAATGTATGGGGACCATGTTTTTTCCCGGTTGTATCTACTCCTGCCGCATTAAAGTAATTATTAGCTGCATGTCTTATTATGCTTGTTGTGATAGGTCCATATGGAGCAGACAT
>CAZSGT010000313.1:0-929 GCA_964606215.1 uncultured Lachnospiraceae bacterium | reverse complement strand
TATGAAAAACATATCCGTCGTTTCTGCCGGAAGATTCCGTGTTCTTCAAATGCGACTGAATTGCAGCGTTTACATCCTCTGGCATTTGCAGGGACAAAGGCTCTCCGGTCTTTTCCTGTATTATGTGGATATAGCCATCATTCATGTCAACCTCTGAATATTTCAACTTTGCAATATCACCTGAACGCAGTCCCATACGTGTTGCAAGTAAAATGATCGCAAGATCTCTTTTTCCAGTATCTGTTGTAGTGTCAATCGCTTTTTCGACCCTGCTGATTTCTGCGGGAGTATATGTTGTCGGCAAAGTGTTACGCCTTTTATAACGTGGCACTATTCCGGAAAAGTCTGTTCCGGTGAGGCCTTTATCATAAAGATATCTCAGGAACTGACGGATCCTCGCATAATTATCTTTATTGGAATAGATGAGCAGTGCCTGGGAAACCAGCATGGTGTTGAGATCGGAAATATCACTGCAGCCTGTTTGTCCCACAAATGTGAGAAACAATACACAGGATTTCTTTTTTGCAAGTACGGTTGCCGGCTTATTTCCAGAGTCTTCACATGCATCCAGATACTTCCTCAGTATACCAGCAAAAACGGCAGGTGCTTCTTTATTTGGATTTCCATGGTGGCACCTGTATGGCTCCCCGGCAATGGAGTCATCCAGCCGCCTTATAGCGCATGCGTATGCACTATAAGTTGATCTGCTGACATTTAAACTATCCAAAAATGCACGCCCGATTCCATTCGAGTATACATCTGTACCCTTTTGCTGCATAAACGAATAGATCCTGTTGTAAGTTCTCCTGTAAATCGTTATTGTCGATTCCATGTAATTCTGCTTTTTGAGCTGGTGGATAACATGGTCCACCAGTTCTGTAAAGGTTGAAAATTTCTCTGCCATAATTGACCTCCTTATAAAATGTTTT
>CAZSGT010000312.1:0-3347 GCA_964606215.1 uncultured Lachnospiraceae bacterium | reverse complement strand
GCAATGTACGATTTAGACGGGATGGCGAAACAGGTAAAAGAACGGATGAACCACAAGCGGTTTGTCCATACCCAGGGAGTGTGCTATACCTGCGGATGTCTGGCAATGCGATACGGCGCAGACATGGAGCGTGCCATGGTGGCAGGGCTTTTACATGATAATGCCAAGTGCTTCAGCGATGAGAAGATGATTGCAAAGTGCGAGAAACATCACATAAATATCCGTCCCATAGAGCGGGAATATCCCTATCTTCTTCACGGAAAACTGGGGGCATTTTATGCAAAGAAGCATTTCGGTGTGGACGATATGGAGATACATCGTGCAATTATGTACCATACTACAGGGCGGCCGGATATGTCACTGATTGAAAAGATTGTTTTTGTGGCAGATTATATGGAGCCAAACAGAAAGCCAATTTCCGGTCTGGAGGAAATTCGAAAAATGGCGTTTATGGATTTGGACGGCTGTGTACTTCAGATTCTGGAAAATACCATTTCCTATCTGAACCAGCCCGATAAAAAGAGGCGGAGTATGGATACACAGACGCTGGAGGCGTATGAATTTTACAAGGAGGAAAAAGCTTATGGAAGCAAAAGAGATGGTTAAGATTGCATACCATGCATTAAGTGAAAAAAAAGGTGAAGAAATTAAGATTATCGAAATCGGTGAACTCACTGTAATTGCCGATTATTTTCTGATTGCCAACGGTGGAAACTCATCACAAATCCAGGCGATGGTGGAAAATGTGGAAGAACTGCTGGGCAGGGAGGGCGTCCAGCCGAAACGTATCGAAGGCGGCAGAAACAGCAGTTGGATTTTGATGGATTACGGAGATATTATTGTTCATATTTTCGACAGAGAGGATCGGCTGTTCTATGATTTAGAGCGAATCTGGAGAGACGGAAAGGATGTTTCCATAGAAGAATTATAAAAAAACGAACATTCGTTTGACACGAATGCCTGTTCGTGTTACAATGGTTAAAAGTAAATGTGTGTCAGTGATAGACTGGAGGATGATTTATGGAACAGGGAAAGATTTCCAAGAAACAGGCAGAGATTTTAGAGTATATCAAAGAGCAGATATTGAGCAAGGGATATCCCCCTGCTGTGCGGGAGATTTGTGAGGCAGTGCAGTTAAAGTCCACATCTTCTGTGCATTCTCATCTGGAGACCCTGGAGAAGAACGGCTATATCCGCCGTGACCCTACGAAGCCCAGGGCCATTGAGATTATAGACGATGAGTTTAATCTGGTAAGGAGAGAGATTGTCAACCTACCCATAGTGGGGACGGTGGCTGCCGGGGAGCCGATTCTGGCGTCGCAGAATATTGACGGTTATTTTCCTGTGCTGCCAGAGGATGTACCCAGAGGAGATGCCTTCATGCTGAAAGTGAAAGGTGAGAGTATGGTGAATGCAGGCATATTTGACGGGGATTTGATTATGGTGCAGCAGCAGACCACGGCACGCAATGGCGATATGGTGGTGGCTTTGGTGGATGATTCTGCCACGGTCAAGACATTCTATAAAGAAGACGGGCATTTTCGGCTTCAGCCAGAGAATGATACCATGGAGCCTATTATTCTGGATTCTGTGGAGATTCTGGGCAAGGTGTTTGGTTTGTACCGCAGATATTAGTGTGCAAATTTTGAATGTATCCGCACACGAATCCATCAGGTGACAGGTATTATTGTATCAGGGATTGAAAATGTGCTTATCCGGGCAAAACACAAGTTTTGCCCTTTTTGTTACAATAAGCTGGCTGGCAGAAGCGTGGCAGCGTTTGTTACCGTATAGGAAATGTATCGTTTCCTGTACAGAAAAATGTGGGATTTGTGCAGCGGTGGATGTATGTTTATAGTATAGGAAAGGAAACATATTATGGAGCGATTAAAAAAACAGATGGAGTTTTTAGAGGAGATTGATAAACTGAAGACGGTTACCAGGCAGTCCTATCTTTGTGATGCCAGCCGCAAGGAGGGAGATGCGGAGCATTCATGGCATCTGGCAATGTTTTGTCTGGTACTGAGTGAATATGCCAATGACCAGATTGATGTGCTGCGTGTGATGGCTATGGTTCTCATCCATGATATTGTTGAGATTGATGCGGGAGATACCTATGCTTATGATACAGAGGCAGGGAAAACCCAGCGGCAGAGAGAAGAGAAGGCGGCGGACCGGCTTTTTGGATTGCTGCCCCAGGAGCAGGGAGCGTACTTTCGAGAGCTGTGGGAGGAGTTTGAGGAGAGGAAGACCATGGAAGCAAAGTTTGCAAGAACATTGGATTGTATGCAGCCAGTTATGCTGAATGCCTGCTCGGACGGAAAGGCATGGAAGGAGCATGAGGTTGCGCTTTCTCAGATTATGGGGCGGAACCAGAGGACAAAGGATGGTTCACAGGTATTGTGGGAATACGCATTTTCAGAATATATTAAGCCCAATGTGGATAAGGGCAGGATTCGGAGGGACATAAAAGAGTGAATGGACAACGAATAGAAACAGCACTGGACCAGGAATGGCTGGAGGAACGTTTTTCGCTGGTCAGTGAAAGAATTGGCCAGATTGCCGGGAGGGAGGATTCCTGTGACGACGCCTACGCTGCATACTTTGTCTATGTGGCTGCTTTTCTGTGCGATGTTATTCAAACCTATGCAGCCAGAAATCAACTCCCGACCTGGAGCATAGAACAGCTCCAGAAGCATCAGGAAAAACTGTACCAGGATATTTTGCCCGGACATTATGCCCGGAGCTTTGCCAATCCGGAGTATGCGGAAGAGGTGTTTCCGGATTCGGAGGCCGCACAGCTGCTATGCGTGCTGTATGGGGACCTGCGCAGTCTGATTGGAGCCGCCTGCGAGGGCAGATTATACGAAATAGTTATTTTTATGGAATTGTTTGTGCAGGTGTTTGGTTTGTTTCAGGAATGGGAGGATTCGGATACCGGGGAACTGCGTCAGACAATACAGTGTTTTTATGAAGATTATGCGGAGGATATTCTGTCTATCTGGATGGAAAGGCGGATGGATGCGGACAGGAATTTTGCCGTCAGGATATTAGAAATGACAGAGGGAAAAGAAGAAAAAGGCCTGTATTGGTACGGTGCGTACATTTCAGAGACGGAGCGGAAGATGCATGCATATCTTGCCACACTGTCCGATGAACAGATTGAGGAGCTTGCCAGACCCTTTACCACAGGGTTTTATGAGGGATTTGCCGCCAACAGTATTTCTTTTGAGGGGAAAAAGACGGTGGATATCCAGTATATGATTGGTTTTGACAGGGTGATATTCGCAGCCATAAAGCAGTTTCGTGCAATGGGACTGGAACCAGTTATATACAGAGAGCCGGAT
>CAZSGT010000311.1:0-3355 GCA_964606215.1 uncultured Lachnospiraceae bacterium | reverse complement strand
GTGAAATTCAATCATGTAAGACAGGAGTATAAAAATGCTGGAGAGTATTCACCCATTGAGATGGTGGATGGTCGTGTGAAACGAATTTCCAGTATATTGGAGAAACTGCAGCGACAAAATATTGGTATTGAGAAAATGGAAGAGATGGTAGACGATATTGCCGGTGTGCGTGTGATTTGTCAGTTTGTGGAGGACATTGACAGAGTGGTGGAGATTGTCCGTGCCCGAGGCGATATGGAAGTGGTGGAGGAAAAGGACTACATTACCCAGAGCAAGGAAAGCGGATACCGAAGCTATCATGTGATTATTTACTATACGGTGCAGACCATGAACGGTCCCAAAAAGATTCATGCGGAGATACAGATTCGTACCCTTGCTATGAATTTCTGGGCGACGGTGGAGCATTCCCTGCAGTACAAATATAAGGAGCATATGCCGGAGCAGATTAAGGAGCGTCTGTCCAATGCGGCGGAAGCGGTAGTGATGTTGGATAACGTCATGGCGTCGGTCCGGGGTGAGATTATGGACGCCCAGAATTCCAACCGGCAGAAGGCAAATACAGTTTCAGATATATTGAATAATATTGAGAACCTGTATCACATAGCAAATAAGCGGGAAGTGATTAAGATTCAGGATGAGTTTTTCCGGATTTACAAGCAGGACGATATGGAAAAGCTGAACCGCTTCAACAAGCAGTTGGATATTATTGCAGAAAGTTACCGGGCCCAGAGCCTGAATTAGTATAACAAACAAAAGGAAAGTCCCTCCCAGCGGGGGATTTTCTCAATGTATAGGATACTTGAACGGAGGAGAAGATGAGGAAGCCTGTATTACCGGAACAATATACAGACACCATGCGCAGGTTGCTGGGTGAAGAAGAGTTTGCCGCATATATGGCGTCATTTGAGGAAAGAGGAGAATACGGCATCCGTGTCAATTCCTTGAAGACCACACCGGAGGAATTGGCGGAGCTGCTGCAGATGCCCTTAGAAAAAATTCCCTTTGTGGACAATGGATTTTATTATGACAAAAACGAAAAACCTGCCAAGCATCCGTTGTACTATGCCGGCTTGTTTTACATCCAGGAGCCCAGCGCCATGACACCGGCAAGTGTTTTGCCGGTGGAACCGGGAGAGCGGGTGCTGGATTTGTGTGCGGCGCCTGGAGGAAAGACTACAGAACTGGGGGCAAAACTCCAGGGAAGAGGCGTGCTCATCGCCAACGACATCAGCGTCAGCCGGGCGAAGGCATTGGCAAAAAATGTCCAGCTCCACGGGATTTACAACTCCATTGTTCTGGCGGAAACTCCAGAGAAGTTAGCAGGCAGATTCCCGGAATTTTTTGATAAAATTCTGGTGGATGCACCCTGTTCCGGGGAAGGAATGTTTCGGAGAGAGTCAAAGATGATGGCGGCGTGGGAGGAGCACGGACCAGAATATTTTGCACCCATTCAGAGACAGATTCTTACCAGTGCAGTCGCCATGTTAAAGCCGGGAGGGAAGCTTTTATTTTCCACCTGTACATTTTCACCGTTGGAAGATGAGAAAAATGTGGAGTATATTCTGGAACAGTTTCCGGAGATGGAGCTTTTGGAAATAGGGCAACGTCCGGGATTTGACCATGGACGTCCGGAATGGTCGGACAGCGGCAGAAAGGATTTGGCGCGCTGTGTGCGGATATGGCCACATAAAACCAGAGGTGAGGGACATTTCCTGGCACTCTTTACGAAGAAAGGTACCCCGGTGGATTCGGAAAAGACCAATAGAAAATCAGGGAAATCTCCTTTTCCCCAAAACAGTCAGGTGGAGGAGTTTGTAAAGAAGCTTCCCTTTGTGAAAGAGGATTCCACCATTCAGTTCCGCAATGGATTATATCACTGGATTCCCGATGCAAAAGAGCAGATACAGGGGCTTCGTATTATACAGAATGGTTTGATGTTGGGAGAAGAAAAAAAGGGAAGATTTATGCCCAGCCAGCAGCTTGCCTGTGCACTGGACGGCGATATATTTCCTGACGTAATCCGGCTGGAGCTTTCCGATATTAATGTGGTGAAATATTTAAAAGGGGAGACCATACTGGTGGAGGATACCGGGCAAAAAGGAATTGTCCTTGTGTGTGCGGACCGTTTTGCACTGGGATGGGCAAAGATTGCAGGCGGCGTTGTGAAGAATAAATATTTGCCGGGATGGCGGATGATGTAAAGGAGAATGGCATGCTTACGGCACAAAAGATAATGGAAAAAGAAGGCGTTATTTTTGATTTGGATGGAACCTTAGTGGACTCCATGTGGGTGTGGAAACAGATTGATATTGATTATTTAGGCAAGTACAATATCCCCTATCCGGCAGATTTGCAGAAGAATATTTCCGGCATGAGTTTTTGCGAGACGGCGGTTTATTTTAAAAACAATTTTGCCATACCACATTCTGTGGAAGAGATGATGGATACATGGAACCGGATGGCATTTGACAGTTATCAGAATAAGGTGAAAGAAAAACCGGGGGCGCTGGAATTTTTACAGTGGATGAAAGACCACAGTATTAAAATGGGAATCGCTACCAGCAATTCCGAAGTTTTGGTGGAGGCGGTGCTGAAAGCCAGAGGCCTGGATGGGTATTTTCAGGCAGTCCACACCGGATATGAGGTGGAGAGGGGAAAACCTGCGCCGGATATTTATCTTCTGGTGGCAAAAAGTCTTGGAGTTCCACCGGAGAAGTGCCTTGCCTTTGAGGATATTCCTGAGGGAATCATGGCGGCAGATGCGGCGGGGATGGAGGTATGCGCAGTGGAGGACGCTTTTAGCGTGCATTTACGGGAGAGAAAACGGGAACTTTCCCAGTATTATATTCATGACTACAGGGATATTGAGGGAATCTGAGGGGTGCAGGACGGGAAGGAGCAGTATCGGGTTTCGTACGGGAACTTTATTTTCGTTTGCAAAGCGCAGAGAAAAATATATTTTAGAAATGAGGAAATGAGTGAAAAATGAACCAGAAAATCAAAGGAAATTACGGGTACATTACATATAAAAAGAAGACAAGCCTGGGGATGGCGCTTTTGATGGTGTTAATCGGTCTGGGAATATTTGTGGTGGGACTTTTGCTAAATAAAATGTCTGGCCGCAATGTGTTTTCTATTTTTGGAATGCTGATGGTGCTTCCCATGGCGAAATATCTGACTACATATATTGTGGTATTTCCATTTAAATCGCCCTCGCAGGAGAGCTTTGAGCGTTTCCAGCAGACTTGCGGAGACCTGGAAGATGTGTATATTTTTTCTGATTTGGTGCTCACCTCCCCGGAAAAAGTCATGAATCTGGATTTTATGGCGGTGGGAAACGGATATGAGGTGGCGT
>CAZSGT010000310.1:0-3359 GCA_964606215.1 uncultured Lachnospiraceae bacterium | reverse complement strand
GAACCCCATTGAGAACGAGGGAACGTATCCGCTGCCGGAAGCGCAGTTAGACCGTTTTCTGTTTAAGCTGTTAATTGAATTTCCATCTCTGGAAGAGTTAAAGGAGATTATGGATATCACCGTTACCGGAAAGAAGGTGGAGCTGAATACCATTAATACTGGCGAAGATTTGCTGAAGCTTCGCAGCTATGTGCGGGAAGTACCTATGGCGGAGGCGGTGGAGCGGTATGCACTCCGTCTGGTGGTGGGTACTCACAGAGACAGTGCGGAAGCCACCGATGAGATTCGCAAATATGTCAGCGAGGGCGCCAGTCCCCGAGGGGCCCAGGCGATTTTCCTTGCGGCAAAGGCAAGGGCAATTTTAAACGGACGTATGAATGTTTCTTTTGAAGATGTTGATTTTGTGGCGGTGCCAGCACTGCGACACCGTCTGGTGTTGAACTTTGAGGCGCTTTCCGACGGGGTATCGCCGGACGCCATTGTACGCAGTCTCATGGAAGAAAAGAAGAAGGACAGATAGAACGGACCGGAACGCCTATGGAAGAGTTGATTTTTGATGGTTCCTTTTTTGCCAGCCTGCAGCGAATCCGGTTAGCCAGCCGGTTGAAACTTAATTCCGGCATGGGAGGCAGCAGAAAATCTTCGGCAAAGGGAAGCAGTGTGGAGTTTGCCGACTTTCGTGAATATATGCTGGGTGACGACATCCGCCGCATAGACTGGAATGCCTATGGACGTATGGACCGATTGTTTATCAAGCTGTTTCAGGAGGAGAAAGAAGGGCGGTTTCATGTGCTTTTGGACTGCAGCGGATCCATGGAATATGGGGAGCCGAAAAAGTCCCTTTTGGCACAGAGGATTGCCGGCATGTTTGCCTATATGGTTTTAAATAATCTGGACCGGTTTAGCTTTTACCCGCTGACCGGGCAGGACCGGGCGGCGCTTCCTTCTTTGAAGGGACAGACCGGGCGGCAGGCGTTTATGAAGGTGCTGGACGCCATTTCCCGCTGTAATTTTGCAGGACGGACAGATTTGCTGGCTTCGGTGAAACAGATTCCCTTTGGGGGAAAAGGCGTGACCATACTGATTACAGATGGTTTCGACCGGGACGTGGAGAAGTTTTGCGAAGTCATTAAATATCTGGCGTATGAGAAGCAGGAGGTAATTCTGGTACACGTGCTGGCAAAGGAAGAGATAGAGCCGGATTTTGCGGGTACATGGGATTTGGTTGACGTGGAGACATCGTCCACCATTAAGATTACGGCAACCAGAAAGCTTATGAATGAGTACAGCCGTTCCATGAAGCAGTTTGCAGCCAGAGTGGAGGCGGATTGCAAAAAATATTCCAGCCACTATATTGGGGTTTCTACCGATCAGGCTTTGGAACAGTTTGTGTATGAGGGCGTCCGCAGAGGACAGCTTGTGAAAATTTAACAGGATGGATGACAGATGATTATGTGGGTGCCGGGTTGATTTGGAGATGATACGCCAGGGAGCGCATCTGGAAATATTTAATTCAGAAAGAATGGTACAGATATGGGAATGTTACATTTTTTGCCACTGGGATTTCTGATTTTTGTGCCGGTAATAGTGATTTTGTATTTACTAAAGCAGCGGGCGCAGAAAAAGGAAGTCTCCACCGTCCAGATTTGGATGGAGGCATACGAAAATATTGAGGCCAGCAGGCCTTGGGAAAAATTTAAGAATAATCTTTTGATGTATTTGCAGATTCTGCTTGTATTGCTGCTGGCGTTTGCCATGTGTTTTCCGTATCTGAAAAGAGGCGGGGATGGATATGAAAATATTGTGCTGTTTCTTGATAATTCCGGAAGTATGAATGGAAGATATGACCAGGAACATACCAAGTTAGACCAGGCAAAGCGCCTGGCAAAAGACTACGTGGACGGTTTGAAGGATGGCACCAATGTGACGGTGGTTTCCTGCAGCGGCACGGCAAATGTGGAGATTGCCAATACCACGGATAAAAGCCAGATGGAAAAAGCCATCGAAGGAATTGCCGTGACGGATATGGAGGGAAATCTCACACCGGGGGTCAGTCTGATTCAGTCCATGGTGGCGCAGTGGACCAGTTACGAGGTACAGGCGTTTACCGACTCGGATTACGATTTGCAGAAATTAAAGGGAAATGTGGTGGACGTCAGTGCATCCGGAGTAAACGGGGTGGTGGATTATGTCAGTCATGCCGTCAGGGAAGACGGCAGCGTGGAAGTGCTGGCAAAGATTTCTAATGCAGGGGTGGGTACCTATGCTTCGGACGTCAATTTGTATCTGGGGGAGAACATGGTGGATATCCGTCATGTGGAATTGAAGGAGGGGGACAGCGACATAGTATATTTCCAGCCCCTTTCTGCATTGGACATAGACAAGGCGGCGAAGGCGGGAGACTATATCCGGGTGCAGTTAAATGAAAAGGATGGATTGATAAAAGACAACGAGGGCGTGGATTTTCTGGTACAGGACAGCGTGCCCAGGGTGCTGCTGGTGACGGAGCAGAACGTCTTTTTGGAAAAGGCGTTGACCAGCGGACGGCAGATTGAGCTGATAAAGGCCAACAGTCTGGATAATATTGATGATTCCAAAGAGTACGACTTTATCATCTATGACGGAATCTGTCCGGAGGAGCTGCCTTCTGGTGGAAGTATTCTTTTGGTTCGTCCGGGAAAGACTCTGGATGGAATCGCTGAACCCCAGAAGAAAAAAGAAAATATTGTTCTTCGTATGGGTGACAGTGAAGTTACCAGATATCTGACAGATTTTACCTTTGGATGTAAAGAAGCCGTACCGTACAAAGTGCCGGGATTTGCACAGAGCTTTATTCTGGGAGGAGACAATACTTATGGATATTACGGGAAGCGGGATGGCCGGGTTGTGGGCGTCATTGGATTTGACCTTCATGATACCGAGCTTCCACTGCAGACCGAGTTTCCAATTCTGATACAAAATATATTAAATACGTTTCTGGACGCATCCCTTCTGCCGGAAAACCATATAAATCCCGGAGAGAGTATCCGGTTTAATGCCAGTGAAGACACCGGGGATATTCAGATTATTTCTCCGGGGCAGTCGAAGACGGTTATAAAGGCGGAGGATGAGAAAAAGATTTTGTCCGATACGCTGGAGGCGGGGGTGTACACAGTGGAGTATACGCAAAAGGGAACGAAGGAGCAGACCAGTTTTTCTGTGGATTTTCCCACCAGCCAGAGCGTGTTGAAGGAAGGAATTTCCGGGACCGTAAACGGTGCAAAGAGTACAGGCGCCGTCAAAAAGATTACCGGGGGAAAGAATTTGACGCCGTATATGATTCTGGGGGCATTGTTAGTGCTCCTGGCAGAATGGCTTTG
>CAZSGT010000309.1:0-3360 GCA_964606215.1 uncultured Lachnospiraceae bacterium | reverse complement strand
GAAGCCGTGGATACGATAAAGAAGGTGGAGCCGGGTACTTATGACCTGATTCTGATGGATATTCAGATGCCCATTATGGACGGCTACGAGGCGACACGGCAGATTCGTGCTTTGGATGATTCTGAGCGGTCTTCTATTCCGATTGTGGCGATGACGGCAAACGCCTTCGATGAGGACAGACAGAAGGCAATGGAGGCCGGAATGAATGGTCATGTTGCAAAACCGATTGATATACCAAACCTGATGGAAACTTTGACGGATATTTTAATTGATTGATGTTAGAACACAAGGTATACAACAGAATCGGAAGAAATGCATAAAACAGTATATGGATTAACAGAAGGAGACCCATGGAAAAAAACAAATCGGAGAACGAGAGATATGTGGTCGTATGTGATGATTCAGGTAGTATCATCATCAAGGACAAAGAAACAGGGCAGGAAAGAAACATTCCTGCTTTGTTTGGGGAGAATTATTACTATCGGTATATGGAGTGGGATGTGACGCCACATATATATATCACGCCGGATTGTCGGTATATCATTGTCACTTATGGGATTGGGCATATTTATCTGATTGATGCCTGTACCGCACGGGTAATCAAGCGGTTCATATTGTTTGAGGAAATCAGTTATGAGGATACCTCCTATCAATCCATAGATCTGGGATGCTATTATAATGAATACACAAGGATTGATTTTAGCAACACTGGTCGTTATGCTGCAATCCGGGCAAGGGGAGGACATTATGATCCGCAGGCTGCAGATGGGAGGGACGGGTTGACTACCCCCTTGTATTTCAGAAGTGTCTTTTTACTTGATTTAAGTACACTGGATATTTGTTTTCAGGAAACCTTTGAGGATGTGGAGGAGCGAAGTGGCAGGAACCTTGCAGCCATCGCCTTCAGCCCGAAGGATAATTATTTTGTGGTGGGAGCTTTGGGAAATCGAATAAGAATATTTTCTCTGGAGGACAATAGGTGTGTGGGAAATTACATGTCATTGGGATGGTTAGGCGATCCTGGTAATGTAGAACACTGCCGGTTAATCTGCTTTTTGACGGAGGATACCTTTATCTATGTAAACAGCAACCATAATATCCAGCGGATTACTAAGGAAGGAGCTGACTGGTTGCCATCGGGGATTTTATATACAAACCTGCCGCCCCATGTTCAAGTGAGTCCGGGATGCTTTAGTCAATGGAGCTATATAGAAGATATAGAGCTGGACCTTAAGGCTGGTACAGTGCGTTGTTGTGTGGCGGGAAGCAGAGTGGATATCAACGGGAAGCGAGAATATCGATTAAAATTTTCAGGTTCAAGCTTTTGATGGATATTCAGATGCTAATGATGATGGCTACAAGGCAACATGCTTTTCAAGCATAGATGGGTCATAAAAACTAAGTATTTGTTATAAATTGAATAGGGAAATATAATGTAAGTGTACAAGGTAAAGAATTGCCCGGTGAGAAGAGGCACCAGGGAATAGGAGGTTCTTTCATGTACACTTTTTTTATCCACCTCAGCCAGTGTGGTAGTGGGTGGGGATATGCGTTATGGAAAGCATACCGGGTGGTTTAATATGTAAAAGGAGACCAACGGTTGAAAAAATCATGCTCAGAAAGCATGATTTGACAATTAAAATAGGTATTAGACTTTTCTTTACGTAGATATTACAATGAAATAAGATTAAGAAAACTGTAATTGGCGAGAGGAGTAAAACAATGGTTAAAAGAAATGTAAAAACAATGTAAAAACAATTGCAGACACTGCATTATGCACAAAAGGAAAACGCATGTATGCGCTTGCTGAAAGGAGGATGATTATGCAGAAAAACAGGATTCACAAATATCTGGCATGGCTGCTGGTGTTTACCGTTATTTTTTCCATGGGAGGTATGGGAAATCCGGCAAAAGTAATGGCAAAAGGCAAAAAGGCAGCTGTGGTAAAGGCGGTTTCATTAAAGATAGGAAATAAAAAAGTAACGAAGAAGACTTTCAAAATGGAACGGGGTGACAGGAAAAAAATCAAGGTTAATATATCCCCGAAAAAAGGCAAAAAAACCATAAAATTTACAACAAGTAACAAAAGGGTAGCCACGGTAAATAAAAATGGCAGGGTTACAGCTAAAAAAGCGGGAACTGCCAAAATAACTGTTACAGTTAAGGGAAGGAAAACAGGAAAAAACGCAGCTTCGGCAAAGAAGTCAGCATGGGTTAAAATTAAGGTGACAAACCCTGCACTCTCTGATAAAACAAATGATACGCCAGAAACACAGACGCCAGCAACAGAGCCGCCAGCGACACAAAATCCTACTGGAAAGAAAAGTATTGTTGTATATTTTTCCTGCACGGATAATACAAAAACCATTGCGGAGTATGTGGCAGAAAGTGCAGATGCGGATATTTATCGTATAGAACCATCTGTACCATACACATCCGCAGATTTGAATTATAATAATGCTGACAGCCGTACCTCGAAAGAACAAAATGACGCATTGGCAAGGCCAGCAATGGCTGGCGAATTGCCCTCCTTAGACCAGTATGAGAATGTCTATCTGGGCTATCCTAAAATGGAGTATCAAAATTGTTGTGTATAGCGTGTATAGCGTACCCAAAATAGAGGAAAAGAGAACAGTATACACAAATAGCGAAAAAAGAGTGTATACTGTAGGACGTGACAGGATGCAAAAGACCATACCACAACAGAAAAGAAAAATAGAAAAAATCTACCCCAAACCATACTTCCGGTAAACAGGAAATATGGTTTTTTTATGCCCATATATCATTGTTGCTATTGCATACGTTTGCAAAATATATTTGTTGGTTATTGTGAATGGATATATCTACATGTTTAGGGTATTGTGGTTGTAACAAAACAAAGAAAGGAGCTGGTACAATGGAAATGAAAAACCTATGCGGAAAGATTCCCGTGGCATTGCATCTCAAGGTTAGAGCCGAGATTGAGCAGAAGGACATCAGTACACAGCAGTTTATTCAGCAGGTAATCGAAGAACATTTTATGGAAAAAGGAGTGAATCGTATGGAAGCAAGAACAATCGCAGTACAGGTAAGTGAGCAGTTATTTACAAGGCTCAAGAACGTAGTAGCATGGAAAGGATGCAAACAGAAAGAATTTCTCATCAACGTAATCGAAAAGGCAATCGAGGAAGTAGAGGCAGAGATGGAGCGGGCAGACGAGCCGGAAACAGAATCAGGCGAATAGGGAAAAGAACAAAAACAGAATTAATGGTACATAAGCGGTATGGAAAAAAGAATCCATGCCGCTTTTTTGATGAAAGGAGTTAAAACAATGCATTTTACTGGAACAAAATATCTCCATGAGATAGAGACAATCATGCA
>CAZSGT010000308.1:0-3367 GCA_964606215.1 uncultured Lachnospiraceae bacterium | reverse complement strand
TTGCAGTCACTGGCTTTTTCATGTCAACCTTTAAAGTCTTGCTGCTCTCGTATGGGCGGAACAACAGGAATATAAATCCTGCAATTACCAGAATGGCAATCACTGTCCAAACGCCAAATCCTGCACCGGTAAACAGCCCCCCAATCTGATTGATTACCATGGACACCAGCCACGCAAAACCACACTGATATCCAATTGCCGCCCAGAACCATTTCCGGTTATTCATCTCCCGCCGGATTGCACCCATGGCGGCAAAACATGGTGCACAAAGCAGATTAAAGGCAAGGAAAGCATATCCGCTGACTACGGTAAATGCAGCTCCCATGGTTGCATATACACTGGCGTCTCCGCCACCGTACAAAATTCCCAACGTTCCAACAATATTTTCTTTCGCAACCAGCCCGGTGATAGAAGCCACCGCTGCCTGCCAGTTTCCAAATCCCTGTGGAATGAAAATCCATGCCAGCCCTTTACCAATAACAGCAAGAATACTGCTGTCAAGCTGGTCTTCTTCCAGCATTCCAAAATGTCCGTCCACAACACCGAAATAGGTTGCAAACCAGATTACGATGGTTGAAAGCAGGATAATGGTACCCGCCTTCTTGATGAAGGACCAGCCGCGCTCCCACATGCTTCGGAGCACACTGCCTACCGTAGGCAGATGGTATGACGGAAGCTCCATAACAAAGGGCGCCGGGTCACCGGCAAACAATTTTGTCTTCTTTAAAATAATACCAGAGCAAATGATTGCTGCGATTCCAAGGAAATATGCAGACGGCGCAATCCACGCAGAACCTCCAAATATTGCGCCTGCCACCATGGCAATAAACGGCAGCTTCGCCCCACATGGTATAAAGGTGGTGGTCATAATGGTCATCTTCCGGTCCCTGTCATTTTCTATGGTACGGGATGCCATAATACCCGGAATACCACATCCACTACCGATAAGCATTGGGATGAATGATTTACCGGAAAGACCAAACTTGCGGAAAATCCGGTCCATAATAAATGCAATACGCGCCATATACCCGCAGCCCTCCAGGAAGGCAAGGAAAATAAACAATATTAAAATCTGCGGGACAAAGCCCAATACTGCACCCACACCGGCAACAATACCATCCATAATCAATCCCTGCAGCCAACCTGCCGTGTGCATCTTATCGAGCAGGCTCTGGATAAACACCGGTATGCCAGGCACCCATACGCCGTACTCTGCCGGGTCCGGTTCTGCACAATCGTAGGACTCATATACCTCCAACGCTGCCTTTAAATCCTTGCCGGTAGATGTTGTTTCCTCATCCTCCAGCGTTTCCTCATCTACCACGCTGTAAGTCGCCTCATCAGTATCTGCAATTGTACTGGCGAAGGTCTCTACGGCTTCCTTTGCTGCATCCGTATCAAAATCCTCAGACTCTACATCCAGCGCAGCCTCTATCTCTTCGGTATCCATTCCCTGGTCTGCCGCATATTCTACAAACCCATTTACCACTGCAGACGCATCTGCAAAAGCTTCCGCATCTTCTTCATATGCACCGGTACCAATGCCAAACAAGTGCCATCCATCTCCAAACACACCGTCATTGGCCCAGTCTGTAGCAATGCCACCGACCGTCGTTACGGAAACATAATATACCAGAAACATCACCAGAGCAAAAATCGGCAAGGCCAGAAAACGGTTAGTCACAACCCTGTCAATCTTATCCGATGTGGTCTCTTTCTCACCTTTTCCCTTCTCACAGCATTCGCCAATTATCGAAGAAATAAACTGGTATCTTTCATTGGTAATGATACTCTCCGTATCATCGTCAAATGCACTTTCCAAAGCTGTAATCTGAAGGGAAACATCCGGCGACACCTGCATCTGCTCACCAATCTTATCATCTCGCTCCAAAAGCTTAATGGCAAAAAATCTTCTCTGTTCCTTTGGAATATCATCCCCCAGCATGTCTTCTACTTCCTGAATGATATTTTCCACTTCTGTGGCAAAGCTATGTACTGCTGCCGCTGAGGTATTTTCCTTTGCAGCCTTTACTACTGCCTTCGCCGCTTTCTCAATGCCAGTTCCCTTCAGCGCTGAAATCTCCACAACTTCACACCCCAGTTTTTCGCTAAGCTTATCCACATGAATCGTGGTACCGTTCTTTTCTACCACGTCCATCATATTGACCGCCACAACTACCGGAATACCCAGCTCCAGAAGCTGAGTAGAAAGATAAAGATTTCTCTCTAAATTCGTACCATCCACAATATTTAAAATCGCATCTGGTTTTTCCTGAATCAGATAGTTTCTCGCCACTACCTCTTCCAATGTATACGGAGACAGAGAGTAAATTCCCGGCAAATCCATAATCGAAACATCTTTCTGTTCCTTCCACTTACCCTCTTTCTTTTCCACTGTAACACCGGGCCAGTTACCAACAAACTGGTTTGAACCGGTTAATGCGTTAAACAATGTTGTTTTACCGCAGTTCGGATTCCCTGCAAACGCAATTTTTAACGACATTTGTCGCACCTACCTTTCATTAGTCTCAACTAACTTAATAGTCAAAAAAAAATTAGCCCACCTGAATCATTTCTGCATCCGCTTTACGCAAAGACAGTTCATATCCCCGGACAGTTACTTCTACCGGGTCACCAAGAGGCGCCACCTTGCGGACATATATCCTGGTACCCTTTGTGATTCCCATGTCCATAATCCTGCGTTTCACCGGACCTTCACCAGAAAGCTTCATAACCTGAACGGTTTCCCCGCATGCCACTTCTTTTAATGTTCTCATATGCATATCCTTTCTTATACCAGAATTCGATTCGCCATGTCCTTCCCTATTGCCACCCTGGAATCCTTTACATTGACAATCATATTTCCGTCAATCTGCGAAACCACGGTCACCACACCGCCAACCACAAATCCCAAAGTTTCCAGAAAACGACGGGTATCTTCTTTGCCACCAACTTTCTTAATTACATTCGGAGCTCCCTCCTGTACCATGGATAACGGCATAACATCATCTTCCTTCCATTTTTAAATCCGTAATCTGGTTTATGCTTTCGTAGTTAGTATATACTAACATCAGTTTGTTGTCAAGAACTTTTTTATTTCCATTTCTGGATATCTCGTTTCGCCATGCCCACCCGTCACAATATCAGAAAGGTTCTATTTGAAAAGCCATTTATCTTGTGATATACTAAATTAACCTGTAAGAGGATTGTGCGAAAACAACGCACAGAAAAATGGAGGGTATCATGAACACAAACGAATCAGCTGAAAATTATCTGGAAACCATTTTAATATTAAGCAAAAGACTGCCTGTGGTGCGTTCCGTGGACATCGCCAAAGAGCTGGACTTCAAGAAATCCAGTGTCAGCA
>CAZSGT010000307.1:0-3369 GCA_964606215.1 uncultured Lachnospiraceae bacterium | reverse complement strand
ATTCTATTCATTATTAAAAACATAAAAAACACCTGGGGTTGCCGTTTCAATTACTTCAGTATGTTTCGGTTTATCCTTCAACAAACAGCAAGAAACCAATGGTATTTCATCAAAAACACCTCTGACCTGCCAATCCTTTTTTATAATTTTATCAACATACAATACTGCCCACCAGCCAATATATTCTTTATTTATAAAACGGTCCTTTCTCTCATCTTTAATTTGAAACGTATACACATCCCCTTCTTCCCACCCAAGAACATAAGGTTTATGCACAGATACCCGTTTGCGTTCCGGCATTTGTCCGTTTATCTTCTCCTTCAGCTTATTCAATACCTTTTCTCTTTCTTTTCGATTTTTTTCGGATTCCCACCGTTGGGAAATTTTATCTTCCTCTATCAACTCCAGTGCACGAGCTTTTATCTCCTTCGTCAATCTGCCTTTTTTCCACAAAGTATCTGCTAACCCGAGATAAAAATCATACTTGCAGTCAATATCTTCACTTTCCTCTTTATATTCCTGCAGGATTTCCTGTAGGGCCTCTTCATCGCTTTTTCCAGCTCTCAATTTCGCAATGTAGTCTCCCTTTACATCTTCGCTCACATCATTCTGATACAGCCCTGTTCCCCATGTTCCCATGTGCAACCCCCTTTGTTTATTCTCCAACTCTCTTTCACAACAAAAAGCAAATTTTCTCCATCAATTATACCACACTTTGCACCACTTCCAAAATATTATCAGCAAAGAAAAAACGCTTACAGTTAAACAATATTATACTTCTCAAGACAACTTTTTGTATCAAAAAAATGCCACAATCCTTTGTAGGATTCTGGCATTTTTTCTCATGGGAAAATTCTTTCCTAAATACTGAAATCAAACTTCCCGCCACGTTCTGGCATTATATATTCTTACTTCAGCTCTTCCGTTTGAAACGCCGCATATCCCTCATAATGATAACTGGCGTCAATTCCCTTCATATAAATATCACGGTCATGGATTTTGTCTGTTAATGCCATCTTTAACAGATGTTTTATCTCAATATCTTTTACTGGACTACGCTCCATTGCAAGCAGATAATCCTCTTTATCTACTCTGCTCCAATCAATTACCTGATGTATTTCCGTTTTCAACATAAAATCAAGCCAGATGCGGGTACTCCTGCCGTTTCCCTCACGAAACGGATGTGCCACATTCATCTCAACATATTTCTCTACAATCTCTTCAAATATAGATTGTGGCATTTTTTCAATACTTTCCAGCGCCTCCTGTAAATACATCGCAGGCACAAAACGAAAATTTCCCTTTGCTATATTTACCGTTCTGATTTTTCCAGCAAAATCATATATCTCGTCAAACAAGTATTTATGAATGTATAAAAGCATATCATAAGTTCCTGCTTCCAGACCACCTGGAACTCCCTTCTCAAATAAATCCCTTGCTTTTTTCTTACTGATTCGCTCTTCTTCCCTTGCCAGTTCTGCTGGGTCTGAAATACCCAGTTTATTTTCAAGCACCATCGTGTTCATCCCTCCTTTTGTTTAACCGTTGCGTATTCTTCCACCAGACATGGTGTAAATATATCTACTAAGGTTTCCATTTTTGCCTGCTCTCCATCTTCCCATGTGCAGTCTCCTCTTTTGTTTACTCTCCAACTCTCTTTCACATCCAAAAACAAATAATTCAATTAGTTTTTTCGCTCTTTACTGTATCTCTCAATCCAACCGTCATCTGAGTATAATTCACCCGATAGTCCATCTTCTCCTATATCTTTATAAATCACGACACATATTTTTCTTCATCCATTATACCACACCCCACGCCATTTTTAAAATATAGCTCAAAAAAGAAACTCTTCTGCAATGTTTTTCTTTTCGGTAAAAACACGCAAATCCAGTGGCTTATGCTTTTGCCACACTGCTGCCAGCGTAACTTCCTGTAACAAAAAACAGGACACCGCTTCGCGATGCCCTGCCCTCAAAATTCCTATGAATTATTTATTTGCCATCTCTGCTTTCAAAGCCTCTGTCAGCTTCGGAACTACCTTGTTCAAATCTCCAACAATGCCGTAATCAGCTACATCGAAGATTGGAGCATTCTCATCCTTGTTGATTGCAACGATGATATCGGACTCCTCCATACCTGCGGTATGCTGGATGGCACCGGAAATACCGATTGCAAAGTATACGTTTGGACGAACGGTCTTACCAGTCTGTCCAACCTGCAGCTCTTTTGGCATCCAGCCGCTATCTACAACGGCACGGGAACAGCTTACGGTTCCGCCAATGACATCTGCCAGATCCTGCAGAATCTGGAAATTCTCCTTGCTTCCAACACCACGTCCACCGGAAACCAGAATCTTTGCTTCCATGATATCTACTGTATCGGAAATCTCTTTCACGATATCCAGAATCTCCACATACTTGTTGTTTGGTGTAAATCCCGGATTGAACTCGATAACTTCTGCCTTTGCGCCAGCTACCGGCTCTCTCTTCTGCATAACACCAGGACGTACCGTAGCCATCTGCGGACGATTATCCGGACATGCAATGGTTGCAATAGTGTTTCCACCAAACGCCGGACGTGTCATGAGCAGCTGATTGTGCTTCTGCTCCTGGTTCGGAATCGGATTGATTGGGAAATCGCCAATCTCCAATACTGTACAGTCTGCAGTCAGGCCAGTCTGTACTCTCGCAGACACGCGAGGACCCAAATCACGGCCAATTGCCGTTGCACCAACCAGAACAATTTCCGGCTTGTACTCATTGATAATAGATGCTACTGCATGTGTGTAAGGCTCTGTACGGTAATCTTTCAACTCAGGGTCATCCACAACGATAACCTTATCTGCACCATACTCTGCCAGCTGGTCTGCCAGCCCCTTCACACCGGAACCCAAAAGCATTGCTGTTACTTCCGTATTTAAATCGGCAGCAAGCTCTTTTGCCTTTCCGATTAACTCAAAAGCGATACCGCTTAATTCATTGTCTACCTGCTGTGCAAAGACATAGACACCCTTATATTCTTCTAAACCCATTTTAGTCACCACTTTTCCTTATAATATTAGATAACGTGTTTCTCTGCCAACTTACCCATAATATAGGATACTGCCTCTTCCGGTGAATCTGGAGCCACCTGCTCTCCAGCTCCCTTTCTAACTTTATCAGAAGCTTTCGCGATCTTGGTAGGTGATCCTGCCAGACCCAGATTAGAATCATCGACATCTTTCAGATCTGCTCTGCCCCATACGGTAATCTCTGCATCATAGGCATCAAAGATTCCGCCTGGTGTCATGTAACGTGGCTCATTTAACTCAGAAAGAGCTGTAATCAGGCAAGGCATTTTTGCCTTAACCATATGATATCCGTCATC
>CAZSGT010000306.1:0-3371 GCA_964606215.1 uncultured Lachnospiraceae bacterium | reverse complement strand
CCAGGGAACCTACTGTGGCATTGGAGCCATGGTCAGCCAGAATGTGAATACAGGCATTATTACCATTGTCAAAGTATACAAGGGAACTCCCGCAGAAAAATTCGGTCTGCTTGCCGGAGATATTATTTATAAGGTGGCAGGTGAGGAAGTCACAGGGGTGGATTTGACTACGGTAGTTACGAAGATGAAGGGTGAAGAGGGCACGGATGTAGAGATTGTAGTGGCGAGAGAGGGAGAGAGCGACTATATTACAAAGAAGGTCACCCGCGCCCAGATAGAGATTCCTACCATTGAGTATGAAATGCTGACAGATAAGATTGGATATATTGCTGTCTCTGAATTTGATGAGGTGACGGCACAGCAGTTTCGTGATGCGTTGAAGGATTTGGAATCACAGGGAGAACAGGCGTTAATTATTGATTTGCGTGATAATGGCGGCGGCGTTCTTTCTACAGCTGTAGATATGCTGGACCGTATGATTGCAGATGGTATGCTGGTATATACGGAGACAAAAGAGGGTGTGGATGAGGAGTTTAAGGCAGAGGATGGAGATTCCTTTGACAAACCCCTGGTAGTGCTGGTAAATGGTAATAGTGCCAGTGCTTCCGAAGTGTTTTCCGGTGCGATTCAGGATTATGGCATAGGTAAGCTGGTTGGCACCACCACCTTTGGAAAGGGAATTGTACAGTCCATTATTCCGTTGGGCGACGGTTCTGCCCTTAAGCTGACGACGGCAAAATATTATACCCCGAAGGGGCGCAATATCCATGACGCCGGGTTGAAGCCGGATGTGGAAGTGGAGTTGTCCGACGAGGCAAAGAAAAAAAGTACGCTGGAAAAGAAGGATGATAACCAGCTGCAGACAGCGATAAAAGAGTTGAAAAAGGAATTAAAAAAGTAAATCAGCAGGAGACGAAGACTGCCTGCGAAAGAGTGGAAAAGGGAATTAAAGACAATGAAATCAGCAAAGGATTTGGAAAGCCTGCTCAGGCAGATTGACCATAAGAGTTATAAATGCTATAAGGAAACCAGAGGGATGTACCGATTTGGGAAGTATGTTTTATCCATTGACCATGTGCAGGGAGACCCCTTTGCGGCGCCATCCAGCGTCAGTGTTTTGCTGGAGGGGAGTGTGGCAGGATTTCCAGAGGATTTATACGATATGCCCTGTAAACGGATTGCTTTGCAGGACACGCTTCTCCGCAAATTTGGAAAAGAGGCAGAACGGGTTTCTTTTAAGGCAAAGGGGTCCGGAAAGTCCGGACTGTTGTCGGTGACAAGACCGGGGCCGGAGATTTTAGAACGCACTGGCTGCCAGCTGGATGCTGCAAATGGTAATCTGATTTTGCGGATGGAGATTGGTTTTCCAGCAAATGGCAGAAGCATCAATGCGGGAGAGCTGATTAAGATTTTGTTTGACTTTGTGCCTAAATGTATAGAGAAAACATTGTATTATGATACATATGATTCATGGGATAGGGGTGTTTTGCAAAGAGTAGCGGAACTTGCCGAGGACCAGCAGTATATCAGAGAACAGCTGGAAGTGCAGGGACTGGTGGCGTTTGTGGCAAACGACTCCATTTTACCGAGAGCAACCGGGGTGAGCACGAATCCAATGAGGGACCCAGTGACTTTTGTATCCCCGGAATCAAATCTTGTGACCATGCAGCTTCCTAATTATGGAAAGATACAGGGGATGGGAATTAAAAAAGGAGTTACGCTGATAGTGGGAGGCGGATATCACGGAAAGTCTACATTGTTAAAGGCGTTGGAGGCAGGGGTTTACAACCATATTGCAGGAGATGGCAGGGAGTATGTCATTACCTGTGACAGTGCCGTGAAGCTCCGGGCAGAGGATGGCAGAAGTATTCAGGGCGTGGATATTTCCATGTTTATAAGGGATTTGCCAAACGGCAAGGATACCACAGCATTTTATACCGAGGATGCATCGGGAAGCACATCCCAGGCAGCAGGTGTTGTGGAGGCAATGGAGGCTGACAGCGAAGTATTCCTGATTGACGAGGATACCAGCGCCACCAATTTTATGATTCGCGATGAATTGATGCAGCAGGTTGTGAACCGGGATATGGAACCGATTACCCCTTTTATTGACAGGGTGCGGGAGCTGTACGATGTACATGGCATTTCCACCGTACTTGTGGCGGGCAGTTCCGGTTCGTATTTTCATAAAGCGGATGATATCATACAGATGAACCGCTATGTTCCAGTAAATATCACGGATTTGGCAAAGGAAAAGGCGGAAGCGTTTCCCATGCCGGATATGGAGCCGTTAGAAGCGTATACGCCTTCTTTTGCAAGGAAGGTACAGGAAGACCGGGAGTTTCGGAGAGCAGACCGCATTAAGCTGAAAACCCAGGGAAGGGATACCATTATGATTAACCGGGACGTCATAGATGTCCGGTATATGGAACAGCTTTTAGACCATGAGCAGTTAACTGCCCTGGCATATATGATTAAATACGCAAAGAAAAGTGTGTTTGATGGGAGGAAGACAATTCAGGAGGGTGTGGAACAGATTGTGAGGTGTCTGGAAGAGGACGGCTTGGCGGGAATATGTGACGGCAGGGTGCCGGGGAATCTGGCTATGCCAAGGAAACAGGAGATTGCAGCAGTTTTAAACCGATACAGGCAGCTGCAGGTGAAGAACACGGGCAGATGATATAAAAGAGAAAAGACGCTTATGCGACCGCTCTCCGTACAAGAGTTTCGCAGGTGACTTTCTTTGCCTGGGAGTTCAACAGAAAATGCAAGGATGTAGAAAGGCAGGAATGAATATGGATAAGCTGGCAGGATACAATGCGTATCAGAGTGATTACTATAATAAGGTGGATAAGAGAAATAAGATGGGAAAAACAGGAAGAAGCACTTCTGCAGACGCGGCAAAAAAGACCCAGACTGCGCAGAAAAAAGGACTGACGGGGCTTAGCGACAAGGCGAGGGCGCTGTTGGAGGAAATGAAGAAGCGTTATGGCAACATGGATATTATTGTGGCTGGGTATGACAATGAAGAGGACGCAAAAGGATATCTGTCCAGAAGCATGAAAGAGTTCAGCGTGCTGATTGACCCGGAAGAGCTGGAGCGCATGGCAGAAGACGATGAGCTTAAGCAGAAAAATTTCTCAATTATTGAGAATGCAGAGCAGTCGCTGAAGGATATGAAGACCCAGTTGGAGGAGTCCGGCGAAGATGTTGTGCGGGTTGGAATCAACATCGATAATAACGGTGAAGTTACATATTTTGCACACCTGCAGGAATAAAGCGATGGTCATAAAGAGCGCATAGCGCAGCTGAAAGAGGAAAGAGAAGAGGAGAAGAAAGCGGACAAAAAGCAGAAGAGTCATGGAGGCAAG
>CAZSGT010000305.1:0-3382 GCA_964606215.1 uncultured Lachnospiraceae bacterium | reverse complement strand
CTGGTAAAGCAGATGAGTGAAAAAGTACAGGAACTGCCACGGGATAATTTTGCAGTGAAGCAGCATCTGAAATATGTTGATTTCTACTCCTGTGAAGAAAATTATCAATGTCTGACTTTTGAGGATACCCTTACAGTAAAGGAGGAAATCTCTCCGCTGATTCTGCCAGATCAGGACGAAGCCAGTGCTGTGCGCTTTGATGCTTTAATGTACGGAATTGAATTGGCATGTTTGTTAGGAAAGAAATACACGAAGGCATATGGGGACTTGCGAAAACGTTTGGATGGAATCGCTTCTGTAGCAAATATCCCGGAGATTCAAGCGCAGATGGATTTTATCCGCAATATTCTTGATACGGATTTTATTGATAGTGCTGGGATTATTGAATTTGAGGAGATACGGGAAAAACTGAGAGGGCTCATGAAGTATATTCCCAAGTCACAGATTCGCTATGATACAGATTTTGAGGATGATTTATTGTCTATGGATTGGAGAGAATCTGAACTGGAGAATGATGCATTAAAAAACTATAAGGCAAAGGCAGAGCACTATATCAAACAACATCTGAATAATATAGCAATTGCAAAATTGAAAACAAATCAGCCATTGACAAGTGCGGATATACAAATGCTGGAAGAAATTCTATGGAGGCAGATTGGAACAAAGCAGGAATATGAAAGAGAGATGGGAGCAAAACCGTTGGGAGAGTTTGTAAGAGAAATCGTTGGTTTGGATATGAATGCGGCAAAGGAAGCTTTTTCAGAGTATTTAACAAATCAAACATTGGACGCAAGACAGATTTATTTTGTGAATCAGATTGTAGAATATATCGTTCATAATGGAATGATGAAAGATTTGTCTGTTTTGCAAGAATCGCCTTTTACAGACAGGGGAAGCGTGGTAGAGATATTTACGGATATGGAAATTTGGATGGGAATACGAGCAGTTATTGAACAAATTAATACAAACGTGGTTGCGTAGTAATATAAAAGACACTTTCATATTATAAGATATGCTAAGTGTCTTTTTCATTTGCAAAATATTCTTCTATTTTCCACTTGACATATTGGTAAACAAATGTTACCATATAGTAAACAGTTGTTTACTTAAATGAAGATGCAGACAGAAAGGAACGGATGCGGAATGGAAAAAATTGCTTTATCCAATGGGGAATGGCGTTTGATGAATTATTTGTGGGATAACGGTTCCGGGACCATTTCGGAAATGGTGCAGTATTTTGACGGAATTACCAATTGGGACAGACATGTGTTGATTATGATGTTAAAGCGGATGGAGGCAAAGGGAGCGGTTGCATATGAGATGCAGGGCAGAGCGAAGCAGTATTATCCGGTTGTGGAAAAGGCCCAGTCCTGCGTCCAGGAGACCAGGGATTTTCTGGACCGGGTATATAAGGGGAGCATGGGACTGATGCTTACTACCATGGTAAAGCAGGAGGAGATTAGCAGCAGCGAGCTGGAGGAGCTGCGCAGAATCCTGAATCAGGATGAAATACCAGACTAGCGGATTGTTTGAAAGGAGTGTGGCGACATGAGTATAACGATGATAAAAGTTTTCCTGTCGGTAACGATTTTGTTTCTGGCAATTGTGGGCATCCGAAAGCTATTCCGTGAAAAAGTGGGCAATGGATTCATTTATTCCCTGTGGCTAATCTTTGCCATGGATTTATTGGTTTCGGGGGTGTATCTGGCGGGACAGGATATATTTGACTGGAATTTATATCCAATTCAAAGCTCCTTCAGCGTGATGAAGCTTGTGGATGTTTTCTCGCAGGAAAGCCAGCTGGATGTTTCATCTTTTCAGGATGGGGAGAGTGCCGTAAACCAGACAGAGTACCTGGGAGAAAATCTCAATAAAAATTTCGTGGGAAATAGTACAAAAGGAATGGGGGATGTTTCCGGTAAAAAGGAGAGCACATCCGGGCAGAGAGAGGAAACACTTACAGCTGGAACGGTGCAACATTCAGATGGTGTTTCCATGAAATGGGACTGGAAAAAAATACTATTTGGAATCTGGATGGTGGGAGCCTTCTTTCTGCTTATCCTGCAGATTTTGTTTGAGAGAAGATTTCGCAGGCAGTTAGTAGAAAACCGGCAGGAGACGGACTATCAGGGACAGAAATTATATATTACAAAGGGAATTACCACACCGCTGTTGTTTCGTAGCAGGGGTATTTCCCTGGATATTTACATTCCGGAGATGATTATGGACGACGAGAATGTGGTGAAACACGCCATTCTTCACGAGAATACACATAAAAAACATGGAGATATCTGGTGGAGCTATGTGAGAAATATTCTGGTGGCATTGTATTGGTTTTATCCGCCAGTGTGGATTGTCGCGGTTATGTCAAAGAGGGATTGCGAGCTTGCCTGCGACAGTTCCCTTATGAGAGGAATGAATCAGAAGGAAAAAATATCGTATGCCAATAGTCTGTTGTCGCTGGTGGAGGTGGGGAAAAAAGAAAATGTATTTTCTACGGCAACCGCAATGAAAAGTGGAAAAAGTGAGATGGAGGTGCGTATCAAAATGATTAAAAATGGAATTCAAAAAAAGAAGCTTATCATACTGCTTGTCTGTGTTCTTTTGTGCGGGGTGGGAATTGTGGCGTATACGGATGCGGACAATACAGGCAAACAGGAGGAAGACAAGACGGCGGTCACGCCGGTTCCGTCCGAGGGAGATGAACAGGGGAACAATGTTCCTGTTAAAGAGGCGGAGTATAGGATAACAGAGCTTTGGGGAGCAGATAATCCACAGATATATTATGAGGACGATTCCCACATGATTTTTGCCGGATATTTTGGACTGTTTGTTTATTCCAAATGGGAGCAGGAAATTGAGCAGTCCCTGGATTTAAAATATATTGGCTGCGACTCCACCCAGGGGGATAATTATTGTGAGATTCAGGTATCGGCAGACGGTACACAGGTGTATCTGCATGTAATCAATGATGAGACCATGTATCAGTATTCTGTGGATACAAACCAGCTGCATCATATGAAATATGAATTGCCGGAAAATTTATACACAAGACCTGGTGAGGATGAACCGAATCAGGGAAGAATCGACCTGTACGGCGCAACCATTGGAGATTTGGCGTATAGATATGCGGATGCCAATGGGGAATATTTCCACAGTGTTCCATTATTTTATGCCCCCTATGCACCGTATGCGTCCTGTGAATTTTTTGGTCCGGAAGATATCCATGATATCAGCGAAGTCTCCTTTTATCTGTGCGGCAAGGAATATGTAATCAAGGATGCAGAAAAATTAAAATGGATAGAGGAACATTTTTCAAATCCGGTCGAGGAGATAAAAGGCGGTTCGGCATGTCCTTTTAATAATGTTATGTATCTGGAAC